>CAZSPO010000117.1:0-9821 GCA_964608775.1 uncultured Chthoniobacterales bacterium
CGGCTACTACCCTCAACCTGGACGGCACTTATTTCGCTGAGTTCGACGGTGCGACAAACGACCTGCTGAATCTCACCGGCACCCTCGACCTGACCGGTGGCACCAGCGTGCTGAGCCTCAATAACTTTGGGGCGGGAGCCGACTTCTCTACCCCTTACACCCTCTTCACCTACACCACCCTGAGCGGCACCTTCAGCTCTATCGCGAACAACACCGGTTTGACGTTGGACACGAGCTTTGGCACGGGCGGGATTGATTATCTCACCGGAGACGCCATCCGGGTGCAATTCATCCCCGAACCCTCCACCGGCCTCTTCGTCCTGACCGGCCTCGCCTTCACCGTCCTCATTCGGCGTCAGCGTCAAAGCTAGCGCCCGGTCGTTCTCACATGCCGGGGTAGACGCCATCCCTTTCTCAATCGTAAGAGCAGGTGAGGACAATCACTCGCCGGAACCGAGGGCATCGAGTCAGGGATGTCATCAACGTGCTCAGGCTTTACGCCCAAGGTTGGCTCGGCTACTTCTCGATCAATCAACACGTATCGCGTGATTCTCTCGCTCAGTGCGTGGTCGAGGAGAAGAGTCCGGTGGTATTATGGGAAGCAAGGGATAACATCTCGCACTCGCCGGACTAGAATGGAATCGCACACGCGTGTGAAGCGCCTCTTCCGATTGCATACAAAGGAATATCCTTGGAGTGTGGTTACCGTGTCGACGTGTTGGTGGAGGGAGCTTTGATCATCGAACTTAAAAGCGTTAAGAGCATTGACCCGATCCATGAAGCTCAAATCCTCACCTACATGAAGCTATCGGGAATTCAGACAGGACTCATGTTCAACTTTAATGTCACCAAACTAAAAGACGGCATGAAGCGATATGTCCTCTGAAACCCTCTTCGTGCTCTTCGTGCTCTTCGTGGTGACAAAGAAATTCGAACCAGTCGTCGCACTCAACGTCGCTATCGCGCCGTGAGTGGACTCATCGTTCTGAAAAGAAATAAACCCTCACAAAGGCGCAAAGGCACAAAGGATGACTGAAAACGAAATTGGTAAGATTGTTGTCGACGCGGCGATTCACCTGCATCGGGCCTTGGGTTCTGGTTTACTTGAGAGCGTTTACGAGGTGACTTTGGCCCGTCGACTGGATATTGGATCTAAAGTCGGGCCATGAGCAGTTCCCGCTGGAAAATCAGTTCCTTGGGCAGGCTGTCATGGAGTTGAATGAAAAGTTCGTATTGCGAATGGAGCTCGCGCTGCCACTCGGTCGGGTCGACCGTCTGCAATTTCTCAAATACCTCCCGGCGCATCTCGAGGCCTTCCAGGTCGAAATCATCGTAAGTGGGCACCCAACCGAGCACGGTCTCCTCGGCATGCGCTCCGCGGCGGCAACGATCGACGATCCACTTCAGCACCCGCATATTTTCGCCGAACCCAGGCCAGACAAACTGGCCGTCGGCATCTTTGCGAAACCAGTTCACATGGAAAATGCGGGGGGGATACTTGAGTTTTTTTCGCATGTTCAGCCAGTGACTGAAGTAACGGCCCATGTTATAGCCGCAGAAGGGGAGCATGGCCATTGGGTCACGGCGGACCTGGCCTTGGCCACCGACGGCGGCGGCCGTCATTTCGGAGCCCATTGTGGCTCCCACATAGACGCCGTGGATCCAGTTGAAGGCTTGGAAAACCAGCGGGTAAGTGTCGGCCCGACGCCCGCCGAAGATAATGGCGCTGATTGGCACCCCTTCGGCCTGGTCGACCTCTGTCGCTAGGGCCGGGTTATTGCGCATCGGAGCGGTGAACCGGCTGTTGGGATGGGCCGCGACCCGCCCGCAGTCCGGGGTCCAAGATTCCCCTTTCCAATCGGTGAGATGGGCGGGGGGCTCGTCATCTTTGCCTTCCCACCAGACATCGAGGTCGTCGGTGAGACCGACGTTGGTAAAAATTGTATCGCGCTCAATGCTCCGCATGGCGTTGGGGTTGGACTTGAAGTTGGTGCCGGGGACCACGCCGAAATAGCCGGCCTCGGGATTGATGGCGTAGAGCCGACCGTCGGGGCCGGGGCGCATCCAGGCGATGTCATCGCCAATGGTCGTAATTTTCCAGCCGTTGAAACGTTCGGGCGGGATCAGCATGGCGAAATTGGTCTTGCCACATGCGCTCGGGAAGGCGGCCGCGACAAAGGTTTTTTCGCCTTGAGGCGATTCCACCCCGAGGATGAGCATATGTTCGGCCATCCAGCCTTCGATCCGGCCGAGGTAAGAGGCGATGCGGAGGGCCAGACACTTTTTCCCGAGCAACACGTTGCCGCCGTAAGCCGAGCCGACCGAGACAATCAGATTGTCCTGGGGAAAATGGCAGATCAGCCGTTTTTCCTTGTCCAAATCGAGCATGGCGTGTGTGCCGCGATTGAAATCATCGCCGGAAGCCGCCAGGTGATCCCAGGCGACCCGGCCCATTCGGCTCATGATTCGCATGTTCAGGACGACATAAATGGAGTCGGTCAACTCAATGCCCACTTTGCTAAGGGGGGAGCCGGGAGGCCCCATCAAGTAAGGAATCACATAGAGGGTGCGCCCCCGCATGGAGCCGGCAAGGAGGCCGTCGAGTCGGCTCATCATCGTCTTGGGATCGGCCCAGTTGTTCGTCGGGCCAGCTTGTTCGGCGCTCAGGGAACAGATAAACGTGCAATGTTCGACCCGGGCCACATCATCCGGATCGCTGCGATGATAGAAGCAGCCGGGGCGTTTCTCGGGGTGCAACCGGATCAGGATCCCCTGCTCGACAGCGGCATTTTCCAAAAAGGTCTTTTCTTCCTCGGAACCATCGCACCAGAAGACGTTTTCGGGTTGGCAAAGGGCCGTCATTTCCCCGACCCAAGTTTTTACCCGAATATCTTCGGGCTGATATTGCCCAAGCCCAGCGGGTCGGGAGGGAATGGCAGGCAGAGCGAGCGGGCTGGCGAGGAGTTCACGAAGCGGTTTCATTCGGAGTTCAGTCTGGAAAATCGCTCGGAAAGAAGCAACCCACCAATGGCTGGACAGCCGGTGCCCGGGCGATTTCGGATAAGAAACGGACCGGGGGGAGGGAAGCCGGACGGAATTGGTCTGTTTTGCCATTTGCACAGCGGGGAGCCCGGTGGTTGACTATCCACGGAGACCCCCGCGCATGCTGAATTTCGGTGATCACGAAGAGTTCCGGCCCATCTGCTACATCCGCGGCTATCCGTTGTATGCCTCGGGGTTGCTGGTGCTGATCCATGTCGCGGCGTTTGTTGCCACGGCCGTGTTGCTTGGGTTGAAGGAAAACGCCCTGCTCCTCGCCCTGGCTTTCGTGCCGGAACAATTTTTCGGCGGTTGGATCTGGCAATTGTTTACTTACCCCTTTGTCAAACTGAGGCAGATGACCGATCCGTTTGCCGGGATTTGGTTCTTGGTGGAAATGGGGCTTCTGTTCACGGCCGGACGCGAGATCGAGCGTTACATGGGGCGTTGGAATCTGCTGAATCTTTACACATGGATGGTCGTGATCCCGGTGGCCGTCGCGAGCTTGCTGACGCTGTTCGGGGCTCAGACCATGGTGATGGGATCGTTCCTGGTGCATGCCGGGCTCTTTTTCGCGTTCGCCGCCGTTTACCCAGGAATCCAATTGTGGGGCGGCGTTCCGGCGCGTTACGTGGCGGTGGGGATCGGGGCGGTTTGGAGTCTGATTTTCCTCGCGCAAAACGATTGGGTCTATCTCTTGGGGATCTGGGCTAACGCCGGGTATGCCTGGCTCGCCATCGGTCGTTATAAAGAGGGAAATGAGGTCCTATTTTGGCCCGACTTCCGCCAATTACGCACCAAGCCCCGCCTTCGCGTGCTGCCCGATCCTGCCACAAAACCGCGGCAGCCACCGCATCCTCGCGCTTCTCGTGGTCACCCGGATGCTTCGCATAAACAGGGGGATCCCCGCGCCCAACTCGATGCCCTACTCGATAAAATCGCGGAGCACGGCATTGCCAGTCTCACCGACCGGGAGCGTCGCCAACTCGAACAGTTGCGCGAACGGCTGCTGGAACAGGAAGGGGCGCGGGAGGACCGCTCGTGAAACTCCAAAACCGTCGACCCCCTCTGCCCCTCCTCCTTTCCCCCGTCCAGGCCGCCGAGGCCGAAGCCTTACGTCAATGGGTGGCCGCTTCCCAGCTCTGGGAGTTCCGCGCAGAAGACGGGACCCGGCTCGCGGCCCGCAGTTGGGAGGTCGAGCGAGGGCAGGTCGAACGCGGGGCCGTCCTCCTCGTCCATGGGTTCGGGGAACACACCGCCCGTTACCCCCATGTCGCTCGCGCCTTGGTCCGACACGGCTTTCGCGTTGTCGGCTGCGATTTGCGCGGGCACGGCCAGTCGGGGGGAGCTCGGGGGCAGCTTCAGCGTTACGATGCCTTCCTTGGCGACCTCGATCTCGTTGCCAGCGAGCTCGGCGTGGGGCGGGGTTGGTTTGTTTATGCGCACAGTTTGGGAGCCCAAATAGCGATCAATTGGCTCGCCTCCACCCGCCCGGCCCTTTCAGGAGCGGTCCTCCTCAGCCCCTGGCTCCGGCTTTCCCATCATCCGCCTCTTTTAAAAATGGCGCTCGCCCGGGTGCTCAGCCGGTTGGCCCCGAAGTTTACTCAGCCGACCGGTTTAGGCGTGGCGCATCTCTCCCGCGATTTGCCCTTTCTCCTCTCCCTCCCGGGCGGCCCTCTCAATCACCGTCGCATGTCCGCCCGCATGTATACGGAATGCGCCGCTGGAGCCCGAAACGCCCGACGCAACGGGCCCTTGATCACCCTCCCCCTCCTCCTCGCCCATGGCAGCGATGATGCCCTCACTTCCCCCGCCGCCACAGCCGAGCTAGGCACCCGGTTGCGGCACGCGGACCAATCCGTCGAACTGATCCCGGGAGCCCGGCACGAATTGCACAACGACATCGGACGAATCGCGTTCCTCACCCAGGTCGCCACCTGGCTTGAATCCCAAATTAAATAACCAAATCAACTCGCCCCACCCCCCCGCGTGATTTTTTTTCACTCGCCCTTTTTGTCCCGTGCGTCCTTTTGTTCCCTTTTCTCCCTTCCCTTTCCTCCCGCGCTTTCCAATCATTTGCGACTTGCCACTGCTCAGTAACTCCGCCTTGCTCCTCCTCGGGTAGCCCCCTCTATGGCAACTGGACGATTGGCTCTGATCCTGCACGCGCACCTGCCTTATGTGCGACATCCGGAGCATGACGATTTCCTTGAGGAAGATTGGCTCTTCGAAGCGATCACCGAGACCTATTTACCCTTGCTCGATAGCTTTCAGCGGTTGGTTGAAGATGGTATTCCCTTCCGACTCACCCTGTCGATCACCCCGACCCTGGGGGCCATGCTGCGGGATGAGCTCTTGATGGGGCGTTACCTGCGCTATTTGGAGCGACGGATCGATTTGGCCGGGCAAGAGGTCGCCCGGACCCGGCACGAACCGACCGCGCACGATCTCGCCTGTCTTTACCAGCAACGCTTTGAAAATTGCCGCACCCAATTCCTCGACCGTTGGAAATCCGATTTGGTCGCCGCCTTCGATCAATTCCGACGGCTCGGGTGCCTGGAGCTGATCGCCTGTGCGGCGACCCACGGGTTTCTCCCCTTGATGGATCAATTCCCGGATGCCGTCCGCGCACAGGTGTTGATCGGGCGCGATGCTTACCGGGAAATGTTCGGAGTGGACCCTGCCGGGATGTGGATTCCCGAATGCGCCTATACCCCAGGGATCGAGGCCGCGTTGCAGGAGGCGAATATCCGATGGTTCGTCATCGATGCTCATGGGCTGATGTTTGGTCATCCGCGGCCGCGTTTCGCGATTTATGCCCCGGTTTACACCCCGGCGGGGCCGGCTGCCTTTGCGCGCGACCGAGATTCCAGCAAGCAAATCTGGAGCGCCGAAGAGGGTTACCCGGGCGATCCGGCTTACCGCGATTTTTACCGCGATATCGGGTTTGATTTGCCGATTGACTCGCTCGCCCCTGTCGTGCGGGACGAGGCGCACCGGCGGTTTACCGGGCTGAAATATTGTCGAATCACCGGGCGCACCCCGCACAAAGAGGTCTATCGCCGATCCTGGGCGCTGGGAGCCGTGGAGGCGCACGCGGCGGATTTTGTGCGGGAACGAGTCGCGCAATTTGAAAAATTACAGGTCGCCATGCCGCTCGAGCCGATGGTCGTCAGTCCCTTCGACGCGGAATTATTCGGCCATTGGTGGTATGAAGGCCCCGAATTTTTAAATCTGGTGATTAGAAAACTCGCCTGCGATGTCGACACCTTCCGGCTCTGCACACCGGGAGAATATCTGGCGCACCATCCGACCTTGCAGATTGTTGCCCCGGAAGCCTCCAGTTGGGGGCACAAAGGCTATTGGGAAGTCTGGCTCGATGAGGTGAACGCCTGGATTTATCCTCACCTCCACATGGCAGCCCGTCGGATGACCGAAATGGCGAGGCGTTTTTCGGCTCAAACCACCCCGGAAGAGGAACGAACCCTCTGCCAAATGACCCGCGAACTCTTGCTGGCGCAATCAAGCGATTGGGCGTTTCTCATGAAAACCGGGACCGCCAGCGATTACGCCAACAAGCGGACCCGCGAACATGTGCTCCGTTTTACCCGGCTCTACGAACAACTGAGGGCCGGACGAGTGGACCTCGATTTTTTGAGAAATTGCGAATGGCGGAACCCGTTGTTCGCCCGCCCTCATTGGCGCTATTATGCTGGGCAACCCGCCCGCCGCCCATCGTCCGACCCACCATCATGAAACGTGCTGCCGCCCTGCTCACTGCCTGCTTCGCCTCTTTTTCCCCCATCAACCTCCCCTCCGCTGCCGCAGCGGAAATGGAGCTTATTTTACCCGCCCCGATCGACAACGCCGATTATTCCGCTGGGATCTTTGATGGCAGCGGGCTCTTGGTGCGGACCCTGGCCGGGGCGGAGCCGGAGGCCCAACTTCCGAAGGCCCTGAACGGCCTGGTCTTGCGCTGGGACGGAAAAGACGAGGAAGGCTCCCCGCTGCCCGCCGCCCCATATTCCGTGAGCGCCCTCGCCATTCCCAGCCTGGAAGTCGAGGGGGTCCGCTATCTGTTTAACGACTGGATCGATGACGCCCCCGCATTGCGGGTGGTGCGGCCCCTGGCGGGCTTCCAACGGGCTGATGGAGCGATCGCGGCCCTCCTCTATCTGGACGAAAATAAACAGGCTGTGGCCTGGATCGATCCGGAGGGTAAAACCGTCGCCCTCCTGCCGTTGCCGGACGATCTCCCCCTGGGTGTCGCGACCTGCGATGGCGATACCCTTTATTTGGCCGGGCTGGCTTCCGTCCATCGGATCCCCTGGGGGGCAACTACGCTGGACCAAGCGGTGGCCGAGGAGAATCCCGTGATGGCCCTGGATGCGTCCGCCGATGGGATCGCGGTGCTCCGCTCAGACGGCACCGCCGGGGTGATGGACAGCTCCGGGGAGGTGAGCGGAGCCGGACTCGGCACCCTCCCGGATGTCCGGCGATTCGTCCGCACCGGAGGGCGCTGGCTGGCCCTCGGCGCAGGCGGCAATTTACATGAGTGGAAAGAATCCGCCTGGGAACCGCTCACTCTTCCGGGAGTCAGCCAGGTGCAATGGCTCACGGCCGGCGTGGATCATACCTTTTGGGTCTTGGAAGGCGACTCGGACGGGGGATTCTCTGCCGCTCAATTCGGCACTGACCCCGATCCTCTCCGGACTTTGGAGCTGCCGACTGGAGCTCGCGGCGTTTTCCTCTCCCAACTCTCCGCCGAAACCCTCCTCCTGATCGAGGAAACGGATGGCGGCACCCGTTTCCGGGGGCTCCGGCTGGAAACACCCAGCGAACCAACACCCAGCGAACCAACATCCGGAGCTAAGCACCCGCCTGTCTCGATCTGGCACGAAGCCTTCCTACGCACCGTCGCCAATCCCTCGAATTACACCATCGAAAACGGGCTTCCCATCCCTTCCGCCGAGCCAGGGGATCCGCCCGCCGCCCCGCAGATCGCCCTGAAACCCAACCCGCTCTCGCAAGAACCGGCACCCAAATTGACGGTCAGCGCCGCGCTCACCCCTCAAGGTGTCTGGCTCAGCACGGCCGATGGCTTGTTGATTCGGGAAATTAGCAGCCAGGACCGCGCACAATGGGGCTTCGTTACCGCCGGAGAGAGTCCTGGCGCGGTCCGTTTGTTTGAAGGGCTGCCCTGGGGCATCGCCGAGTATGTCGTGCGAGGCGTCGACGGGGTCATTGAGATCGACCTCGGCACGGTCACCCTCCCCGATGACCTCCGCGAGGGTGGAGGCGTGGTCACACCGGAACCGCCCGCCGCTCCTACACCGTCGGCTTCGCCGTTGCCGCCCCAGCAGGAGAGCCCGGCCCCGACTCCCGCCAGCTCCCCGTTCCCGAGTAGTCAAGTGCCTTGACCCCGGAACACATCCCAAACAGCGGGCGCGTTTGAAATGAACATCCCGGTTAACATTCGGGGACGCTAACCCCCTGTGATTTATCCGGGCTAACCGCCGAGCACTCGCTCCAACATAATCGTGGCAAGATTTTGGGTGGTGCGGTCAAGCGATTCAACGGCCGCTTTTAATCGGGGCAGGGCGCGGGCTTCGATGGCGGCGCGCACTTCCTCGCGGGCCGCCTCGATGTCGGCCCGTTCTTCCGGGGACAACACCCCGCCGCACGTCTCCAGCCCGGCTTCCACGGCGGGCAGCATCTCTTCTGCTTTCAACTGGGTCTCGCGGAAAATCCGCTCATTCATGTCTTCGAAAGCATGTTCAAGGGAGTCTTCCAGCATCGCCTCGACCTGGTCGTCGCTAATGGCAATCGCACTTTCAATCGCGAGCTGCTGCTCGTGGCCGGTGGCCGTGTCGCGGGCGAGCACGGAAAGGATCCCGTTGGCGTCAATGCTAAACTGCACCCCGATCCGGGCGGACCCGCGGGGGCCAGGCGGGAAAGGAAGGGTGCATTCTCCCAGTGGCCAATTGTCCTTGGCCAACTCGCGTTCGCCTTGCAGCACCTTGATCGTCATGGCGGTTTGATGGGCAGCGGCGTTAGTGAAAAGTTCGCCCGCTTTAATGGGGATCGTGCTGTTGCGGGGGATGAGCACATTCATGAGACCTCCGAATGTTTCAATCCCCAAGGAGAGAGGGGTGACGTCGAGCAGGACGAGATCGCGGCGTTGGCCGTCTAGGACGGCGGCCTGAATGGCCGCTCCGACCGCGACCGCTTCGTCAGGGTGCTGGCTGGTGTCGGGTGTCCGCCCGAACCATTCTCCGACGAGTTGCCGGACCAACGGCATCCGGGTGGTGCCGCCCACCAGAATCACGGCGTCCAAGGCGTCGGGTGCCCAGCCAGCATCTTGGAGGGCGCGCAGGCAATGGGCGCGGGTGCGGTCGAGAATGGGGCGACAAACCGCTTCCACAAAGGAACGATCAACCGGCCATTCGACCCCTCCCTCTGACCCGACAAAGGGAAGCCGGAGGTGAGCCGTGGAGGTTTCCGATAATTTCTCGCGGACCACCCGGACGGCGTCGCGCAAGCGGGCGGCTGCGGTCGGGTCTTCCCACAACGCAGGGGGGGCGAGGCCGGCTTCGTGAAGTTGGGTGCGGAGGGCTTTGTCGAGGGCGAGATCGAGATCGTCCCCTCCGAGGCGGGTGTCGCCGTGCGTGGCGGCGACTTCGAAAATCCCGTTGTCGAGCCGGAGCAAGGAGAGATCGAAGGTGCCCCCACCCAGATCATACACGGCGATGATGCCGGACTCTTTCTTGTCCAGCCCGTAA
>CAZSPO010000118.1:0-9675 GCA_964608775.1 uncultured Chthoniobacterales bacterium
CGGCCTCCGCGCCCCCACCGGAAAAATTTCCCCGCGCGATCTCCGCGGGCTCGCCGATTGGACCATCGCCCGCCGCATTCAGTCGATCCCCGGCATCGCCGAAGTCCTCGCCATGGGCGGCGGCATCAAAGAAATTCAAATCCAGCCCGACCCAGAGCGCATGTTGCTCCACCAGGTCACCCTCGGGCAAATCCAGAAGGCCGCTGCCGAAGCTGTTAACAACACCACCGGCGGATTCCTCACTGAGCGTCCGCAGGAAATCATGGTCCGCAATCTCGCCATGACCACCGACCCGGAAGTCATCGCCGCCACCGTCGTCGCCTACCGCAACGACCGCCCCATCCATCTGCGCGACGTCACCAAGGTGACATGGGACACCGCCCCCATGCGCGGCGACGCCGGCTATGGCAGCGCCGAAGGCCCCGCGAATGCCGATGGCGACCTCAGCACCCGTGGCATCATCCTCAGCGTGCGCAAAAGCCCAGGGTTCGACACCATCGACCTTACCCAAAAAGTCGACGCGGCACTCGCCGAACTCCGCAAAGGACTGCCCGAAGGAGCCGAACTCATCTCTCTGTACCGCCAGGAAGATTACATCCATCTCTCCATCGATAACCTCATCGAGGCCCTGCGCGACGGTGCGATCATGGTCGCCGTCATTCTCTTTCTCTTTCTGCTCAACGTCCGCATCACCGCCATCACTCTCACCGCCATCCCCCTCTCGCTTGGGCTCACTCTGCTCCTCTTCGACCTCTTCAACCTCACCGTCAACTCCATGACCCTCGGTGGCCTTGCTGTCGCCGTCGGCATTGTCGTCGATGATGCCATCGTCGATGTCGAAAACGTCTTCCGCCGACTGCGTGAAAACGCCACCAACGGTAACCGTTTGCCGAAAATCGAAGTTATTGCCCGCGCCTCGAGCGAAGTGCGTTCCTCCATCCTCTACGCCACCATCCTCATCATCCTCGTCTTCCTGCCGCTGATGGCGCTCACCGGTGTCGAAGGCCGCCTTTTCACCCCCATCGCCATCGCCACCATCGTCAGTATGGCGGCCTCCTTCCTCGTCTCGCTCACCCTCATCCCCGTGCTCAGTTCGTTTTTCCTCAACCCAAAACCAGGAAAGGAACACAAGGACTTTATCCTCGTTCGCTGGCTCAAGGCCGCTTTCCGCGTCACCTGGATGCGCTTCGCCCTCTCCCAACCGCTGCTCGTGATCGCCATCACCGGCATTCTGATGGCCGTCGCCTGGTTCGCCTTCGAGGACATGGGACGCAATTTCCTCCCCCCCTTCCGCGAACCGACCGCCCTCGCCGCCACCACCCTAGCCCCCGGCTCCTCGCTCATGACCACCTCCGAGGTCGGCGACACCGCGAACGAACTCCTCCTCCGCATCCCCGGCGTCAAACACGTCGGCTTCCGCGCCGGACGCGCCGAACGCAGCGACCACGTGGTGCCCGTCTCCACCGTCGAATTCGATATCGAGTTCGATGAATCCCTCGACCGACCGCGCGAAGAAATCCTCGCCGAGATCCGCGCCACCATCCAATCCATCCCCGGCACCTTCACCGCCATGAGCACCCCACTCGCCGACCGTATCGGCCACATGCTCAGCGGCATCTCTGCTAAGGTCGCGGTCAAAATCTTCGGCCCCGACTCCGAGGAACTCACCCGCCTCGGCAACCGCGTCACCCAAATCGCCCGCAGCATTCCCGGACTCGAAGAAGCCCGCCCGGAACAACAAGCCTCCGTGCCCCAACTCCGCATCGAGCCCGACCCCGAACGGGCCGCCGCCTACGGCGTGACCCCCGGACGGATCAGCGAAGAAATGGCCACGCTCATGGACGGCGAAAAGGTCGCCGAAATCTATGAGGGCGTGCGCGTTTACGACCTCGTCGTCCGCCTTCCCGAGGAGTGGCGCGAAAACCCCGATCGCCTCGGCTCGATCACCATCGACACCCTCACGGACACGCTCGTCCCGCTAGACGCCATCGCCGACCTTCGCATGGCCCGGGGCCCGAACACCATCCAACGCGAGAACCTCCGCCGCCGTTTCGTTGTCGCCATCAACCCTACCGTGCCCGACCTCATCTCAGCAGTCGATGAACTGAAACGCCGCGTGGACGACGAACTCGACCTGCCCGAAGGCTACACCATCTCCTACGAAGGCGAATACCTCGCCCAGAAAGAAGCCGCCCGCACCATCGCCATCACCTCGCTGCTGGTCCTGCTGGTCGTCATCTTCCTGCTCCACTCCTATTTCAAGACCTGGAGCTTCGTCTGGCTGGTTCTCACCATCATCCCGGTCTCGCTCATCGGCGGCGTGCTCTCCACCCGCATGACCCTCGACAACGTCAGCATCGCCACCCTCGTTGGCTTCATCGCCGTCGGGGGCATCGCGGCACGTAACAATATTATGCTCATCTCCCATTACCTTCATCTCATGAAACACGAAGGCGAAGGATTCACCCGGCAGATGGTCATCCGCGGCACTGAAGAACGTCTCGTCCCCATCCTCATGACCGCCCTCTCCGCCGGACTCGCCCTCATCCCCCTCGTCCTTGCGGCCAACGAACCCGGCAAAGAAATCCTCAACCCGGTCGCCATCGTCATCGTCGGCGGCCTCGTCAGCTCCACCCTGCTCGGCCTGCTCGTCACTCCCTCCCTCTTCTACCGTTTCGGACGCAAAACCTCGGAAAAAGCCATCCGGCTCAACTCCAGCGCCGCAGACTAACTATCCAATCTCCCCCCCCAGACAAACCCCAAACCCCAAACCCCAACACACAACACACAACACACAACACAAACCACCCAAAACATGAAAACAAAACAGATCCTAACAAGCATCCTCTCCGTCACCGCCCTCTTCCTCGCCGTCCCGGCTCACGCCGAAGAGGACTCCGGCAAGAAAGTCGCCGGACCCAACGGCGGACGCCTCATTACCTCCATCAATCCGCACGCAGAATTCTACCTGACGGCAGACCGCAAAGTGCAAATCACCTTTGTGGGTGATGACGGCAAAACAGTTGCACCTGCGCAGCAGGTAATTACCGTCATCACGGGTGACCGCTCCGCTCCCGTCAAGCTGACCTTTGAAGCATCCGGCCCCTCGCTCCTCTCCGAACAAATGATTCCCGAAGGCAACAACTTCCCGGTCGTCATGCAAATGAAAGCCACGCCCGATGACAAAACCGTCATCGAAAAATTCACCTTGAACACCTCGGAGTGTCCGGGATGCAGTCTGCTTGAATACGCCTGCACCTGCGGTCACTAACCCCAATCCTGATCCTCGCCCGAACAAAAATTGCGGGGCGGTAAATCGTGAAAATGGAGGGGGACACCATCCAGTTTCATGTCAGTGAGCAGTTGCCCCTCACTTTTTACCCCATCACCCCTTCATGTTCTTCCTGATCTTCATGGTAAATTTTGGACTTCAGGTCATTGAACTGCGGGATTTAGGTTCAATGATTAAATTCACGGACTGACCCTCACGCACGAACGAGAACAACAATGTGGGGTTCCGAGTCGCCAGGCCCCCGAACAATGCCGGTCCACACGGCCCGATCTGCGGTGGGTGGGATAAAGCTCCCGCAGCAGTGCCGTCTCGGGGACCAGCCACGCATCCCGAGCCGCAGGATGAAACCCAGGAGCAGACCCACGCGTCCGCTGACCTTGACGTCCTCCTTGCCGGACTCCGGGTCGAAGAGCGCGAAGCACTCCACCTCAATGCCGTTGAAGGTTATACCGCCCGCGAAATCGCCACGTCCAGCTTCGCGGCGATCCAAACTGCCCTGCCGCACCTTGCCTTCCCCATCGCACCCACACAGCCCGAAATGCTGGCCGGGATGCGCATGATCGGCAGACGCTACTGCTCCATTTTGGATGAGTTGGCCGCGCAAATCAGCCTGGTGGGTGCAGACGGCCAGCCCTGCACCCTCTACGTCGCACCGCTTACCCCACCAATGTCCAAAATCAATCCGGGCATCCACCGGATCGAGAACGGCACCGTGCAAATCTGGACCGATGCCCACCGGGTTTTCGCACTGGCCCGCTGAATTCCATCCTACGCAGGTGATGCTCTTGCGCCTGCAAGATGTTCGATGTCGGCAATGTCACGAACAGCTTGCTTGATATCACCACACGAACGGAATATAAAAGAATCCCTGAACGTATCACATCCATGAAACTACCAAACTCATTCAAATTGCTTGCAGGAAACTTCGTCATTTTAAGCGTTCTCACTCCGTTGAGTTGGGCCCAAGAGCCATCCCCTTCTGGCCAGGAGCCCTCGACCCAAGCAGCAGCCGGCGACAATTCTTCGGACAAGAAGCTCGGCATGAAGGAAAAACGTCTCATCAAAAATTTGGAGGAATCTGAAATTCCTTTCCACAAAAAGACATTTGCTGACATGACCGGCGGAAAGCTGGAGATCGAGGTCGATTGGTCGCAGTTCGGCGGGGACGATGCCGGGCTTCTGAACCTTAATGGCTACGTGCTCCAGCAATTTACCGACACCTTGGTTCATCTCGCAGCTGATGATGTCGGCAAAGAGTCGCTGCGCGACCAGATTCAGAAATTAAAAGTCGTGCGAGTGGATTCCGCCGACGACAAATCGGTGACCTTGGAAGAGGGAGTTTTGGTCCTGAAGGTCAAACCGTCTGATGGCTGGGACGGAGTGATCCGCAATTCCACCATCCAGGAATATCTGCTGCAAAACCTGTAGGCTCCATCGGGCCAAGGCAAAGTCTCATGTGGCTGTGGATTTCAGGGCTGAGCATGCTGGGCGTATTTGGATGCTTGACCATAGCGAAGGCGATGGAGAGACCGTCATCATCCTCGAAAGACGATGTCAGGAAGTTCCAGATTCCACAGGAGGGGGGAACCGTGTTTCTGCCCAAGCGCTACGTGCAGGATCAGGCCCATGGGAATGTGGTGGCAGCTGCTTTCCTGCCGCGTGATTTCCTCCTCGCCTTTGGAAAGAGGCGTTCGAACATGGGGGGATATCCTGTAGTTTCCGAAGCCCTGGCCGTTGGGTTGCGGTCTCGTGAGCCCGATTGGGATGCATTTCGCCGCAAGGCCGCATCTTACCTCAAGGATGCGAATTGGAAGGTCGCCGCCTCCGTTGAATCGCTTCCATGGGAACCGATTTCCCGCAATGGGCTCCAACTCCGACATGCGGAGATCCCGGAAACGCCTGACTACCATGTGCTGGTCTTCGCTGAAAAGTCCTCCCCGATCCATGTTGTGGCCTTCGCCCGGCGAAAACGCCTCGACCATGCCGTCGCAGCAATAAATCAAGCTCTTCAGACTTATCGAGATGAATCGCAGTGAGTATTCCATGTTTATCTTGTCGCTGACCCTGCTCATGAGCGGGCTGGCGGTGACATCCGGTCAGAGCCATAAACAAATAGAGGATCTTCGCTTCGGTTACCCGCTCGAGCCGCTGATATTCGGACAGGATGCGGAGGATGAGCCAGGTGCCCATGGCGAGCGGGATTTTTACGGCGGGTCCGAGTCGATTGTATTTCGCCTAATGGACGTTGAAACGAACCAACAGGGGGAGGTCGTTTCCGGGAAGGTGGTCGCTTCGCACCCCGAGGAAATATGGGAGGAGCGAATCATCGCGCCGCCCGACGGCAAGTGGCTGGTGCAGCACAGTTGGAAGGTACCGGGGCAACCGGTGATCGTGCTTCAGTCCGGTAGTACCGCATCAGGGCAGATGGTTTTTTTTCACACCGACGGGATGAAGGAATTAGCCACCATCCCCTACCGTGAAAATACAAGTCCAACGGATGATTGGGGATTTGCCACCACTCCAGTGGCCATCGAACCCGAGCGGCTTTATTTCCAAGAGAAAATCCCAGAGGCGTTGCGGCCATATTTTCCCAAGGAGGCCGCCATCGTCGAAAACGTCGTCTGGTGGCGGGACTATGCCCATGACCCGGAACGCGAAAGCATTGAGAACTGGCATCACTGGCTGTCGCAATATCTGGCGACCTTAACGGAACAAAGCGACCGGAAACAGGTCGATCCCGAGGGGTTGGACGTGGCGCGGGCCGCACTGGAATCCAACGAGCCCCTCCCCTCACAGGAAAAAATCGCAGGGGTCTGGAAGCTTCGCTCGATTCAGGGTGGTCCAAATTCCGTGGTGGTTTACCCATGGTTCGAGGGGGTGATCGTCGTGACCGACCGCCCGCAGGAACTGGCCTTTGGCAAGCGGGGAGGCTCCCAATTTCGCAGTGGCAAACTGCTTCCCGACGGCTCGGATCGCTCCATGGTCTTTCTGGGTGGACAGTTCACGGAATTTGATGGAGACCGGATTTACAGCACCCTTGATGACACCATCGACGCACCCCGAAAAAGGAGTGACAGCGGCGGAGTCTTCTTTTTCCTTGCGCCCGGTCATGCGGTCATGGTCCTGGATGTCACACCTGAGCATTGGGAAATCTACGAAATGCGCCGGCAGGGATACGACAACCTGTGAGCCCACACCGGACGATGGACCATCGTTTCAAAATAGGAATGATTGCCACAGCCATCGGGCTTGCTCTCCTGCTTGGCTGGCTCGTTTATCAGCACGTTACCGGGCCGAATCGTCTGCTTAAGCAGGCCCGGCGTGATTCCCTGCTTGGACACGAAGATCACGTCGCACGGTTGAGGGAACGAACCCAGACCGGGGCCATCCGGCAGTTGAACGGGTTGTCGCCCGATGAAACCACCGCCCGGCTCGGATTGACGCGACTTCTGGCAGGCTTCCGTTACTGGCAGGTGGCCGAAGCCATTGACAGCGAGGTGCTCCCAAGGGTGCAGCGTGCCATGAGCGAACCGGACGATTCGTTGGCAGAGGCCGTGATTTCCGCCTATCTTGCGGAACCCAGCACCGACGCCCGGGGCCAAATTCTCACGGTCGTCAGCAGCCTGGTTGACTTTCGCTTCTTCGACCAATTCCTCCGGGGGATCTGGGAGGGAGTTCCGGAATCCCGGCGCGGAGAGCTGGTCGTCGGCTTTTCCAGACAGCTCAGCATGGCCTCCCCCCCAGACAACGAAGCCGTGGATGCCTCGTCCGGTTGGTCGCTTTATCCGGCACAAGAACGTGAGCAAATCCAATCGGAAATGCGGAAAACGCTTCATCAATGGATGCTCCCCACGCTCGAATCGGCAGCGGAAGGCCGGAACGTGCCCCCCGGGGACGCCGCCTCTTTTCGATATCTTTTGAACAATGAAGCGAACCGAGTCACCACCACTTATGAATCTCTTTCACTTTGACCATGTGCTCTTCTACGGGCGCGATTACGACGAAATCCTTCAGATGCAGGTGTTGGAGGAGGATGACCTGGTCGGCAAAAAAATTCTCGATTGTCCATCCGGGCCGGATGCCTTTGTGGCCGAGGCTTGTCGGCGTGGTTTTGACGTGACCGGCTGCGATCCTCTCTACGCCAAAAGTGCGGAGGAAATTGTGGCCGCTGGTGCGGCGGATATTGCCGTGGGGGAATAGGCCTGCATGGAAAACTCAGATCTGGTCAACCAATTGGATTTGAAAGCGTTTCAGTTAATGCGCATCAGCCGCGACGAAGTCCGCCTCTACCCGATGATGACTCAAGAAGGCAACAACCGGATCCATCCCTACGCAGCGCAAGTCATGGGAGAGCTTGCCCGCGAAGGCATAGCATTAAAATTGCTCACTTCAACATACGACCAAAGCGTGCTAACCGGCACACAGGTACTGGTCATTGAATGCAAGGCGCACTAATACGCCCCACGAAAAAGCCCCAATTGCCACTGCCATTCCTTCATGCAAATGGTGGAAATTTCAGGAAGTCCTTTGGCCCGATCACGAAGATCATCAAGCAATGCTGAGAGACGCGCCCGCCTGACCTCCGCCAAACTGCGCTCCGCCGTTTCGGGACGGACAGGCACCATCAGAGCACAAGGTTTTCCGTCTCGCGTGGAGCCCAATTCTTCGAAGTAATGACAGTGCGGAGTGTCGTGTGTATTGCCTCCGCAAGCAAAGACATACTGAGCCAAGTGCCGTGCAGGTTATGCCTTGCCGTACCAGTTGCTAAACTGAACGATCTTGTCGGAACGATCGAAATGAAGGTGCAGGGCGTTGGCCATGTCGAAGCCCGAACCATCGCGGTTCGTGCCAGCCACCCGCACGATGCACGCAATCGCTCGCGCGGACACGTCGACCACGCGATCCGTGTATTCCGCGTGGAAGTCTGCCACCAGCGCAAAGAAACGCGCATACTCGGCCTCAATCGCCGCAGGCGTAGAGGCTGCTTTCGCATTCCACGCGCTGGCGTTATCGCCCAGCCCGTACACACGGTAGCCGTGCTCTGTCGCAAAACACGCTGCCACTGCTGCAGCATCGCGGGCATTCACCGCGTCCCCGTAGGCATCAAGAAGGATATGTGGATCGACAGCCATGTTCAGAAACTACCCCTAACCCGTAACGCTGTAATATTGATTTTTGATTTTTGATGTGGAAGCCTGTTTACCATGACCCCAAAAAGCCAAATACCCGGAACGGGTCGGCGCAAATTGCCGACGGGTATCCAGAACCTGCGGGAAATCCGTGAGGAGGGGTATTACTATGTCGACAAGACGGGGTATGCCGTGCAGATGGCCGATACGGGCAAGTATTACTTCCTGTCACGCCCCCGGCGGTTCGGCAAGAGCCTGTTTATTGACACGCTGGCGGAGATGTTTGCGGGCACCCGCGAGCTGTTCGAGGGGCTCTATGCCGCCGACCACTGGGACTGGAACGTAAAGCACCCGGTCATTCGCATCAGCTTTGGCCGGGGATCAATGCGCGGCAGAGAAAACCTCGACAACCACATCGCCGAACAGCTCCGGCTTGCGGAGAGAAGCCTTGGTTTGGAAGACATGGGCGGCGCGGACAACCCGATTCGATTCGCGAGGCTCATCGAGGAGGCCGTGGAAAAGCACGGCCAGCGGGCGGTGGTGCTGGTGGACGAATACGACAAGCCGATTCTCGACAATATCGAGGACGACGCGGCGGCCATCGAAATGCGCGAGGGCCTCAAGAATCTCTATTCGGTGATCAAGGAGGCCGACCCGCACCTGCGGTTCGCGATGCTCACGGGGGTGAGCAAGTTTTCCAAGGTGAGCCTCTTTTCAGGGCTCAACAACCTTCGCGACATCACCCTGAGTCCCGATTATTCCGCGCTCTGCGGCTACACCGAAGCTGACCTTGGTGCCGTTTTCGCGCCCGAACTCGAAGGGGTTGACAGAAATGATTTGCGCTCATGGTATAACGGCTACAACTGGCTGGGTGAGGCGGTTTACAATCCCTATGACGCGCTGATGTTTTTCACCGAGAAACGATTTGCGCCGTTCTGGTATGAGACGGGCAATCCGTCATTCCTGCTCAAGGTGTTGCGCCAAAAAGAAGCATTCCTACCCAACCTTGGCCGCATAGTCACCGACGCCACCCCGCTCTCGACCTTTGACGTCGGCAACATCCCCGCCGAAGCACTTCTCTTCCAAGCGGGTTATCTTACTATCGACGAGGAAATTCACGAGGGCGGCAACTACTTTTACCGGCTGCGCTACCCGAACCGTGAGGTTTTTCAGAGTCTGAACAAAAACCTGCTGCGGGACTGGACACCGTCCAAGGCCGATTTCTATGAGCCTCAATCGCGCCTCCTCTCCCTG
>CAZSPO010000119.1:0-7566 GCA_964608775.1 uncultured Chthoniobacterales bacterium
TCGGGCGACCCGAAGAATAGAACCGGTGCTCTGGATTGGCCTAGGCTTGGCTGCCCTCCAACAGTTGGTGGGAATCAACGTGATTTTTTATTATGGAGCGGTGCTCTGGCAGGCGGCCGGGGCGACCGAAGGGACGGCTCTGCTACAAAATGTCATCGGCGGAGCCATCAACATCGCGGCGACGCTGGTGGCGATCGCTCTGGTGGACCGGGTCGGACGTAAACCGCTCCTGCTGATTGGATCGATCGGGATGACCGTCAGCCTTGCTGCTGTCGCTTATCTTTTCAGCACTGCCACTTTGGATTCATCCGGGACGCTGCTCCTCGGCAAATGGGAGGGGACGGCTTCCTTGTTGGCCGTCTATCTCTACATTGTTTTTTTCGCCTTCTCCTGGGGACCAATCATGTGGGTCATGCTGGGCGAAATGTTCCCCAATCAATTCCGCGGCTCGGCTTTGGCGATCTGCGGCTTCATGCAGTGGACGGCGAATTTTGCGATCACCATGACCTTTCCGATCATGTTGAAAGGGATCGGCTTGTCTGCCTCCTACGCGATCTACGCCTTCTTTGCGGGCGTTTCAGTCTGGTTCGTCGCCAAGATCGTGCGCGAAACGAAAGGGATGACTCTCGAAGAGATGAGTTGATCCCCTATTTCATAAAAGGAGGAAGGGGGTCCGCCGCAGATTTTTGGGCAAGGCGCGAAGTTCAGGCGGGGGCGCAACCGTTGGTTTACATAACCGCCTCAACGACAAAGCCCTGCGTAAAAAGATCACGCAAACACGACCGGTTTTATGAAACAGGGGGGGTGGCCTTAACGGGGAGATCTCGAACGGGGAGATCTCGAAGGGAGACTAAGCCAGGGCTGAGCCGGGCGCTCCCTTCTCAGGCGTGTTGGGCGGGGTCTCGGTCTTCATCAAGATCAATGAAATCAAACATCGTCTCAATGTCCGTCCTGTTGGTGAGGCCCGCTTCTTCCAGTCGGAACTGCAAGCGAGCCGTGGTTTTGTCCCGAAGCCCGACTTTTTTCATGAAGGTGTTCCAAATTTCTTTCTGCTCGGGATCAGGGCGGTGGCCGGTGTTGTAACACCATTCCAAAATGGCTTCATCCCGACCGCCCGCCTTGACCCGTTCGGTCAGGTCCGCGTAATTGACCTTAAGAAATCGAACACATCGACCGTCAAAACCGCCGCCCAAATTCTCAATGTAATCCTCGGAGAGCCGACCTTGGGCGTGCAGCCGAATCTTATCGATCATGCGTCCGAAATAGACGATGCCATCAACTTCGTCGTGAGGTGAGCGGAGTCCTTCTATTTGCATCCGGCTACCCTGTCGCATGGGGCAGGGGGCTGCAATGGGAAAAAGTGTGGAGTGGGGGCCGCTCGCTCCCCCCAGATCTCGCTCCTGTCGAAGCGGGGCCCGAGAAGAGGCACACCTCCGATCCGTATAAAGCCGGGACGAAGGTATGTTGCCCGGTTCCTTCCTACGGGCGAATACCCGCCAAAAAATACCCGTTTAAAAATGCTCCACCAGAGCGCCCCCCTCCGAGGCCCCCTTCGGATTTGGACTGTCGAATTTGGACTTGCCTTCGGCGAGGGTTCGAAGCAAGGAAGGCGAGGCCGGGGATTTCGGCATCGTATTATGGGGGAATCATTATCAACAAGTCGGACCGCGCGGGGCAGGAACTCGGCCTGCGGTGGAATCATCAGAATTAGCCTTCTGCTTTGCCTTGTAGCGTCGATTCAATCGGTGCAGGCCGAAGAGGAGCTGTCGGTAACGACCGAAGACGTGGTCTTCGCGCCGAACCTAAAATTAACCCCGGACTATCAGGCCCACGCGGAGTCAATTCTGGACAAGCGCCAAACGCTGTGCGGAACCATTCCCATGGCGGCCTATCCGGAGGTCGACGATTTTTTTGGGATCCGATTTGGTCAAAATGATGCCCTGGACAAATTCCAGGAAGAAGAGAAGCGGCATTACCGCCAACTTCTTGACGAACGCCAATATGCTCAGGCCGCAGACTTTGCGGAGAAAGTGAAGCAGGCAACAGGAGAGTTGCGCTCACGCTATCCGTTGGTGGTGCAGCCGGGCTTGCAATTGAAGAGCTGGCAGGCCGACGGGAAGTCGGTGGTTGAGGTCAGCCTGGAGGCTCCTTCGATGGCTTACCGGATGGAGGGGCGTCTCGGAATGGAGTCGGGGAAGTCGGTGCTCTATCTGACTGTCATCCGGCCCTCCGACCAGGAACTCTTTGTCGCCGAGCAAGAGGCGGGGCCGGTGACCCTGCAAGTGGAGGCGGACCAGCCGTTGCCCAAAACGGTGACAGTTAAATGGCGGGTGCTCTTCGATCCGCTCCCGTTCGACCTGGCATTTGAACCTTTGGGTGAAGTGGCACTTTACTGACCCCACGCTTTCATAAAACCCACGCTTTTATAAAACCAATCGTGTTTTATGAAAAATGGGGTGGAGGCTCCCTCCTTCTCTCACGACGAATGGGGCTCAGCTATCTATGGCGTGCGCAACGAGATCGTCCATGGCGACATATTCCAATGCGGAAACATGAGTGCTTTCCAACACCACCGGCGGGGCGGCTCCGGCTTCCAACGCCTCCTTCCAGCGCTCGACACAGAGGCACCAGCGGTCGCCAGGTTTAAGACCGGGAAATCCAAAGTCGGGGTGCGGTGTGACCAGGTCATTCCCACGCCCTTTGGAAAAAAGCAAGAACTCCTCTGTCATCACCGCGCACAAGGTGTGCATGCCGGCGTCTTCCCGGCCTGTGTTGCAGCAACCATCGCGATAAAAGCCAGTGAGCGGATCGTAGCCGCACGGGAGCAGATCGTGGCCGAGAACGTTTTTCGCAGTAAACATGGCGTTCGATAAGCGAGGATTCGAGCGGGAGCAAGTCCGTCAACGGAGGGATCGTCAATCCGGCGAGTTGCGAGTTGCGAGTTGCCTTCTGCAAGAATTGGCGAGATAAAATTTCGTATGCCCGCTGACAATCGCCCCAACATTCTCATTCTGTTCACCGACCAACAACGCGCCGACAGCATTGCCGCGCTGGGTAACCCCATCATTCGCACCCCACATTTTGATCGATTGGCCAGAGAGGGCACCGCGTTTGCCCGGGCTTACACGCCATCACCTGTCTGTGTGGCAGCCCGATGCTCAATGTTATATGGCGCGTATACTCAACGCACGGGCCTCCATGATAACGGGCCGATGCCGCCGCACGATCGTTTCGTCTCCTACCCTCAGTTCCTTGCGCAGCATGGCTACCGGACGCACGCCATTGGCAAATGCCACTTCACCCCGGACAAGAAAGAAGGCCGAGGGTTTCAAACCCGTCAGCTCCAGGAGGAATGCACTTCGGATCCGGCGACAGACGATTACGTCGCTTATCTTGCGGCCCACGGCTTGGATTACGACGAGCCGCAAGGCGCTCGTGGGCAGATGTATTACGTGCCGCAGGTGGCATCAAACTCCGCTGCCCATCATCCGACGGCTTGGGTGGGGGATGAATCAATCCGATTTCTGCGTGATTCCGCGGCTCTGGGGAAGCCGTGGTGTCTCTTTTCTAGTTTCATCCACCCTCATCCGCCATTTGCGCCGCCCAAGCCGTGGCATCGACTCTATCATGTGCGGGATTTTCCGGTGCCGGAGCCGCTCGGGCCGGAGGATGAACGGGGGCCTTTCTGCTGGGTGAACCGTCACCAAAACCGTTACAAATATCGGGACGGCGGTTTTGACCGGCAAATACACCGGCTGATTCAGGCTTATTATTATGCCTGCATCTCGTTCATTGATTTCCAAACCGGCCGGATTTTGGCGGCTCTTGAAGAGTCGGGGCAGATGGATAATACCCTGATTGTGTTCAGCAGCGACCACGGAGAGTTGCTTGGGGATTTTGGCTGTTACGGTAAACGGAGCATGCACGACGCGGCCGCACGAGTGCCGATGATTGTCCGTCAACCGGGGCGATTTGGCTCGGGCCTGGTCAACGAAACGGCGGTGAGTCTTATCGATCTTTTCCCGACCTTCGCCGGGGCGGCAGGGCTGGAAAAAGAAGCGGCGGCACTTGGATTGGACGGGCGCGACCTGGCTGAATTGGCGGCATGCCCCGACCCGGATCGGGTGGTCTTTTCACAGTTGTGCGAGGCCGAGCGCGGGATTTATCTCGCGGTGAACAGCCGGGGCAAATATGTCCGATCCACAGCAGATCGAGCGTCATGGGCATACGACCACGATTTGACGCGCCCAGATCGGGACAACCAATGGGGGGCTGATGCACCGGATCGTTTCAAGCAGTTGGAGTCCGCCCAGCTGGAGATGTTGGCGCGGTATGGCGACACCGCTGGGGTTGAGCGTGGACCGGGGGGAACACCTGTTTGGCGGGAATACCCCCCCATCGACGAATCATATTTAGCCGATCCCAATGCGAAGTTGCTTAATCAGCCTCACCCAGCCCATCCGATGCCGTTGCCTGGTTATATTGATAAACCCATTTAACCCCACGGGTACATAAAAAAAGCAAGGGGTTGCACCGCAGATTTTTGTGCAGGGTGCAAGTTCAGGCGGGGGCTTTGAAATCTTTGGGGTGCTTGGAAGACGACGGGAGGGAGTTGGGCACGGAATCAAAAATGAGAAGCCACAACCGCCCGATTTTGGAGGCAACACGGCCGACAGACCTGACTTTTGAGGACTCGGAAAGGCTCTGCCTATCGCAAATCCAAATGCTGGGAAGTTTGAATCCGACGGGGGTTGGGCCGGTGTTAGGCCTCCGGCCATACGGTTTTATTCCCTGCGTCATTAATATTTTTCGGTAGTTGAATTTGGGCCTGAGGAAATTAGTGACGGCGCGAAGAATTACCTTCTCCGTATCTGTCTCCTGGCATGATGATGACGGAAGGTGAGTCGGCAGGCCGAAGGCCCATCAACAATCCGAGCCTATTATAGGCGCTCTGTCAGGTGGATTACAATTACACTAGAGATTGCGATATCCCGTATGGACACGCCCCGTTGGGGCTTTGATATTATGGATATCAAACCGAGGGCGTTGCTCTGTGCTGGCGTATTTATCCCTTTTGGGGAACAGCGCCTTAAGTGAGTGCCATTCTGGACTTGATCCCTTTATTTCGCACGGCGAATCAAGCCGGCATGATTTCCGGGATCACGCCGTCCGCTTCACCCCCTTGGAAATCTTCGGATACCGGCACCCCCAGCACCCCAAACATCGATTGCCATAAATTACCCAATCGCATGTCCTGGTGCAGAATATGTCCGGCATGGCGCACCCCTAATGCTTTACCGCCAAAGAGCATGGTGGGGAGATTCGTGTTGTTGTGGGCATTTAAAGTGCCGCCTGTGCTGCCCCACACTAACAACGTGTTGTCCAAGAGCGTTGAATCGCCTTCTTGGATTCCCTTCAATTTTTCCACAAAATAGGCCCACTGTTCCGAATACCAGGTATCCACCTGGGTCAGCCATTTGAGCTTGCTCGGATCCTCCCCGTGGTGGGTCATTTCGTGGTAACCATACGGAGTCGAACGCGATCGGAAGGTGTGGGTGCCATCGGACAAATCCTTGCGCGCCATGTAACTAATGACGCGGGTGCTGTCGGTCTGAAGAGCCAGGGTGATCACGTCGAACATCAATCGGGCGTAAGGTTCGTAATCAAAATCCTCCTTGCGTGCAGACTGGGGATCCAAGGATTGCACCGCATCGAAATTGGGGCTCTCCACAGCGGGACGAGGGCGATCAATCCAGGCTAAATCATTTTCCATCTGCGATTCCACTTTGCGGATGGAGGTAAAGTATTCATCCAGCTTCTCTTGGTCCGTTTTACCCAAATACCCGTGTAGCGATTGGGCCTGCTCCCGGACGACATCCAGCACGCTAGACGTTTTTGCGGCTTGCGCACGCTCCTGCGCAATCTCTTCGGGTGATTGGGTGCGGAACAATCGTTCAAAGAGCACATGCGGACGATTCTCAGCAGGAATGGGCGTGCCGCTAGCTGACCATGCAAGCGTATTATCAATCGTGCCGCTGCCAAACCCGGTGCCTCGATTAATCCCCAGAGTGAGCGATGAGAAGCGCGTGTCGCCCCCCATCACAGCCGCGAGTTCTTGATCGCAGGAAATGCGAAGTTTTGCACCGGCATCATGTGTGTTCGTGCCCGTTAGGAAAGTTCGGTCGCCCGCGTGTCCCCCTGAATGTGTAAGCTTAAGCCCGCTAATCAAAGTGAAATCATCCCGCAAATGCGCGAGTGGTTTGAGAATGGGGGTCACTTCCCATTGATGCCCAAAAGTTTTTGGGGTGAATTCTCGACCGTTGACCCCCATTCCCCACATACAGAAGACCGCGCGCTTGGGTTGAACGCCGCTACCCAGCCCTCCGGCAGCCGCCAAGGAGCGCGAAAGTGGGCTCATGCATTCCAGCCAAGGCAGGGCCAGGGTCACCCCCGCTCCGCGTAAAAACGTCCGTCGACTCAAGGTCTTTTTTTTCAGGATATTCATAGTCTCATTCCTTTTCTTTATCTGAGTTGCAAATGCTATTTGGTCTGGAAAAGCTCCGAATTGACGATCGCGAAAATCAGCGGTTGGATTCGGTATTCGTTCGCTGCGAGATAATCGGTGAGCTGTGCCACCGTCGTTTGGTCAACCACGCCCACAGGGCGCGACAGCGCGTAAGTTAACATGGTCTTGGTAAAGGCATCGGCAAATTTATCTTTCTCCTCGAGCAAAGCCTGTTTGTAACCGGCCAGGTCGGAAAATTCCCGGCCTGATTTCAGATGGCCACTCGCATCGATCTTGGGGGCGTTGTTTCCCCGGATTCCTTCGCCGTTTTGTTCGGTCCGCCAGGCCCCAATGGCGTCATAATTTTCCAAAGCTAATCCGTAGCCATCCAAACCAGCGTGGCAGCTTGCACAGGTCGGCTCGTTCCGATGCCGCTCCAATCGCTCTCGCACCGTTAACATTTCTCCGGCAGTATTGGGTTGCACTTCTCCAGCCCCGGGGGGTGGAGGAGGTGGCGGGTCATGCAGCAATTTCTCCCGCACCCACGCAGCGCGCGAGACCGGCAAGGTGCGCGTGCCATCCGATAGCAAAGTCAAAAGTCCGGTCATTCCCAATACCCCGCCGCGCTCGACCCCTTGAGGGATGGAGACCTTGCGGAATTCCGTTCCTTCCACTCCCTCCATGCCATAATGGCGCGCCAACCGTTCGTTGATGACGAGAAAATCAGAATTCAAAAAATTGGTAATCGGCAAATTCTCATGCAGGACCGTCTCAAAAAAGGCGATCGGCTCGGCCTTGCTGGCTTCCTCCAGCTCTTCATCATAATTCCGATATTCACGAGCTGGTTGCACGGTCCCATAGCGGCGCACATCAAGCCATTGACCCGCAAAATTTTCGACGAAACGTTTGGCACGCGGATCGGCCAACATGCGCTGGAGTTGTGCTGCCAGGGTGGCAGATTCGAAAAGGGAGTTATCTGCCCCGTGCTGCAACAGCTCCTGATCCGGCATGCTGCTCCAAAGGAAGTATGAGAGCCGATTGGCAAATTCGATCCCGGTTAA
>CAZSPO010000119.1:7666-9637 GCA_964608775.1 uncultured Chthoniobacterales bacterium
CCAGCCCGCAAATGGACGACTTGCTCGACAATTTCCGGACTCTCGATCGTGCCTTTCATCTCGAAATCAAACACCTGCTCGTAAGGCGTATTCCCTGCGTAAGTCAGGCGCAGAATGATGGGGGTGCCGCGTTTCCCAAGGTCCACGCCTCCCTTCACGCGAATCCGATAGTAACCATCACGGGTCACAAGCTCGGTCACAGTTGGTTCCCCACCCGGTGGCGGCATGAGCCATTCGTTTTC
Source organism: uncultured Chthoniobacterales bacterium (assembly GCA_964608775.1). Taxonomy (GTDB): domain Bacteria; phylum Verrucomicrobiota; class Verrucomicrobiia; order Chthoniobacterales; family CAZSPO01; genus CAZSPO01. The sequence goes on from CAZSPO010000119.1 coordinate 7,909, forward strand.
CGCCCGATTGTTAATGCCGCCCCCCCACATTAATAAACCGTCGGGACGGTTTTCCGAGGTCGGCGGCCCCAACGGCATGGGGCGATCTTTCAGAACAGAAGCAGCCGTGCGGCGTGTCGTTTTCGGGTCCCTTTTGCGCTCCGCCACTTTGTAGACCACCTGCTCTGGTTCGGGCAAGGGTTCGCGCAGGGCCAAGCGGGTGACTTCCCGGGCGGCTTCGAGATAGCTTTCCAACTGCGTTTGGTCAATGAACAGCGCGGTTCCGATGCGATCAAACCCTTCCGCAGTCCCATCGGCGGGCAACCGATCCTTCACCGAGGCCATCGTTTCAGGAGTGAGCCGAAAGAAATCCATGATGGTGTTGGCGTATTCTTCCCGGTTCAACCGCCGCATCACGACCTGACCCCCGGCCATCCGCGATTCGCGCTCGGCTTCCTGCAGCTTTTGTCCCACCCATTCGACGATCGGAAAAAGCTCTTCTGGGGAGGGTTGCGGGCTCTTGTCCGGGGGCATTAACCCCAAATTCATGTTGTCAATCACCTCGTGCCACATGTCGGCGTTGGAGCGGACCAAAAAGTTGGTGTGCAGCTCGTCGATCCGGAACGAAGCACGAGCGTTTTCGTCGCCATGGCATTCGATGCAATATTTCTGAATAAAGGGAACGACTTCCCCCTGGTAAAAATCGTCCCCCAAGCTGGGGGAAGCGGTGAGAGCCAACACGAGTAAGGCAGAAGATATGAAATCCAGCTTCACATCAAAAATTTACCGCTTATCTGCGAGGGAGCCAACTTTTCTCTTTCCTGCATTCGTATGGAAAAAAGCCCCTTGAATCTGGGGGACCCCTTCGGGCCCATGATGCCTGAGCCATTCGTGTTTTGTGTGAAATGGCCTGGCCGAGAGTTGGTATTCGGGCCAGTGGCCGGGACGCTTCCCGGGTTCTCTCTCCCTCCAAGGCTGATGCTGAGCCTTGATGGTCGTTGGCAGATGAGCGATCCTCGGGCGAATGAATAGCCCCTTTGACTCGGAAATGTCGGTGGACGTTTCCTACGGTAGAGGGATTGACTAATCACAAGCAGCAAAGCACCGTCGATTTTATGAAACATAAAACCTTTCGCATATTAAAGTGGAGTCGTGGGCTTTCCCTGTGGGTGGTTTTTGGCTTGTGGAGTGGGTTAGGGATATTACCGGGTCGGACCGCCGAGACAGCAGACTTTGCTTTTCACCCGACACAAGGCCCGGTCTTAAAAGAGATTTTGGATACGTCGGGGATCGATTATGTGGCGGTGGAGGCCGGGAACCAATGGCCGATGGGCGGGACGGTGGGGTTGTTGAAGGAGATGGGGTTCGAGGATGCGGACTTGCAGCGGTGGAGATTCACCGACCGAGAGAATGAGCGGGTGGTCCTGGCAGTGGTGGCCAATGCGCAGGGGGAGGTGTTGGCTTTGGCTGGCAATGGGCCGTGGCTCTCGAATGATGGAATGCAGCGGTTGCCCGGGTTACCGGCTTTGCGGATCATTCGATTCGATCACAACACGCCGGGCAAAGGTCATCCCTCGCCGAAGGAAGCCTACGATGGCTCCGGGTTGGTGGGGATTGAGACGGTGCCGTTGGAAAACGTGCGGATCGGCCATGCGTTTACGGATCGTGGCGTGGAACGGTTGGCCACGGTGCCGACCTTGCGGCATGTCGATATTGTGCATGCCGGAGGGGTGACCGAGCAGGGGCTTCA
>CAZSPO010000120.1:0-4914 GCA_964608775.1 uncultured Chthoniobacterales bacterium
GTTATGAATGAGGTCGAGTTCGGGATGAGCCGGGTCGAGCGCCAGGAGGTCGAACAGGGTGAGCCGCCGCCAAATCTCCCCGCCAAGGGGGTCCGCCACCAAACCATCGTAAAAATCACCCCATTCTTCCACCGACCGGCAGCACGCTTCGGTACTACCAAATAACGCATGGCGCGGCGAGGCAAACCCAATCTGGCAAGCCGCCGCCGTCATCTTCCGATGCAGTTCCACGAACCACGGGCGTGCCCGTTCTGACTCGGCGAAGTATGCCAAAATTCCCGTGAAATCGGTGCGAGTCAGGCTCTCCATCCGTCCGAGGCTCCCGGTGAGAATGAAACTGCACGGCCCAGGAGCCGACGGCATTGACTCCCGGCAAAGGGTCTCCAACCGACGGCCCAACGTCCGCACGGTCTCCGCCATCACCCCCATATACCACGGCACATCAGCCGAGGTCCGTAGGCCTGCCAACACCAAAGCTTCCGCCCGCTGCCGAAGCCGCCCTAGCTGTTCAAAATCTTGAGTTCGATGAATTTCCTGGATCAGCGTGAGCGGATTGTTACCATAAAAAAGCATCAATTCCCGCTCCGAAATCAGGCCGGTTGCCGGGCTGCCCGCCGTCCCATCCGGGGTGACCACCAGATGCCGACAATTGTGGCGCATCATGGTGAGAAGCGACTCTCCCACGGCATGATCGCCTGTGACGGTGACGACCGGCGAGCGCATGAGAGCGACCACCGGAGCGCTGGGCGGCATCTCGCCCGTGGCCACCCGGTCGCGAAGATCGAGTTCGGTGAGAATCCCGAGCGGTCGGCCTGCTGGATCGATCACCACGAAAGCCCCGCTGTCAGCACGCCGCATCGCCTCGGCTGCCTCGGAAATCCTCCAACTGCCCGGGCCACTGAGCAGCTTCGAACGCAATCGGACTTGATCCCGGTTGCTCGGCCCCAGCCAATCCATCAGCGGCCCGTGGCGTCCCGTGCCGCTCCACGTTTCCTCGCCCGGATCAATCTCGGATGTCGCAAAAAACATCGCCAAAAACCGACTCGCATTCGGGCTCAAGGCACATTCCCGCGTGAAAACGACCATATCGAGCGCGTATAAAATCGAGTCCTCCTCGAAAACCGCTGTCGCTTCAAAGGTGGTCTCCCCCAGGAACCCGCCCACCCCGAGCAGATCCCCTTGCCCCCGCAAATCAAAGACCTGCGGCCCGGTCGGCGTGGTTCGCGTCAGCCGGACCGACCCCGAATTGATCACATAAATCCAGCCATCCCGCGTGGCACCTTCTTCATACAAAATCTCCTCTTTCTCGTGGTAACGCACCCGGCCCGAACGGGCGATTCGCAGCAGCGCTTCGGGATCCAGCGACGCGAAGGGCGGGTAGCTTTTTAAAAAGTCCGCAACCCGAACCACAATGGCGGCGGTCTTCATTCAGCGGCCCGTTTCAATACGCAATCTGCGGCGGTCAGCCATGGAAATGAGGGCCTCACAGCAGCAGCCAAGTGGCCAGCCCCAGAAAGACTCCCATGCTGACTACATCAGTGGCCGTGGTCAGGAAAATACTGGAAGCCGTGGCCGGGTCCGCCCCCAATTTTTGTAATACCAAAGGAATCGTGGTCCCGGCCACGCCACTCACCAAACAACTGGTGATCATCGCCAGGAAAACGACGAAACCGAGCATGAACGCGTCCGGATTCTTTTGCAGCGACGCGTAAATAAACATCCCGAGCCCCGCCGTCACCCCGACCAGGGCTCCATTGAGAAAGCCGAGCAACGCCTCTTTCATCACGGAATTGCGGGCGCTCCCCTCCCGGAAATCCCCGAGGGTCAGACCCCGCAACGCCACCGCGAGCGCCTGACAACCGGTGTTCCCCGATTGCCCGGCCAATACCGGCAGGAAGACCGCCAACAAGACAATCTGCTCCAGGGTGTTCTCAAATACCCCCACCACCGCCGCCGCTAAAAAAGCGGTCAGCAAATTGAGCTGCAACCATGGGTGCCGGAAAAAGAGGCTCTTTTTCCAAGGGGTCGAAAGCCGTTCTTCCTTCTCCACCCCGACCATCGATCCGACTTGCGCGCTGATCTCAATCGCCTGCTGCTCAAACAACGTCTGACCCCGAATGGTGCCCACGAGCTGCCCCGCCTCGTCGCAGACCGGGTAAACTGGGTAATGCAAATTCAACACCGCTTTCATCGCCTCGGTGATTTCCATCTCCGGCTTCAAAAAGAAGGGCCGGGGGATCATCAGCTCTCGCAAGGTCTGATCCGGGCGGGCCAGCAGAATATCCCGCATCACGAGCACCCCGGCGAGCCGACCTTCCTCATCCACCACGTAGCCGTAAGTGATGAAGGCTGTTTTCACCATCTCACGCAGCTCCTCCACCGCAGCCGCGACGGTGGTCTCCGGGGCGAACAATCCCGTGGGCGGCTCCATGAAACTGCCGACGCTGCCTTCCGGATAAGTCAGATTAAGGGTCCAATGCCGCCGCACCGCCTCCGGCGCGATCGTCTCAAGGGCCACCCGGCGGTCAGCATCAAACTCCCCCAAAATCTGCGCGGCATGACAAGGATCCAAGCGCCCAAGAGCGGTCACCACCTCCTCATCCGTCAGATCGCGGAGAAGATCCCTCGCATCGCCAGGCGCGGAACTCCCGAGGCGTTCGTGCAAAAGATCGGCATCTGATGGCTCCGCAGCAGGTTCGACGCTCGTCATAAACACTGTATGTGGCGGCGTGCGCCTGATAAATCAAGCGGAGAACCCTTCCCCGATCCCCCATCCGACGACTCACAACTGGCGGCGTTTGGTCAACAGCGCCTCCCTAATCTCGGATAGCGACAGGCAATTCACGACATCTTCCCGGCGCAACCACCCCTTCCGAGCCGCGCAAACGCCGAACCACAAATCCCGCAGCCCGTCTACCGAGTGGGCGTCGGGATTAATGACACAGCGCACACCGAGCGCCGCCGCTTTCCGCCACCAACGCCAGTCCATATCGAGTCGTTTCGGGTTGGCATTCAATTCAATCCAGGTGCCGGTGCGGGCAGCCGCTTCCAAGATCGCCGGGATATCGACCGCATACGATGGGCGGGAAAGAAGGAGTCGCCCGGTGAGATGGCCGATCATGGTAATATAGGGATTTTCCATCGCCCGAATGATCCGGGCGGTCATTTCCGCTTCAGACATGCTGAAAGAACCGTGGACGGAGCCGACGACGTAATCGAGTTGCGCCAACACGTCATCCGGGTAATCGAGAGTGCCATCCTTGAGAATATCGCATTCCACCCCGGCAAAGAGGGTGATGTCATCAAGCTGCGCGTCGAGCGCCCTCACCGCCTCCACCTGAGCGAGAAGCCGGTCCGCGGTCAGGCCACGGGCTTGAAACGAACTTTTGCTATGGTCAGCCACTCCGTAATAGGCCAACCCAAGCTCACGCGCCCCGGCCACCATTTCTTCCAAGGAATTGCGTCCGTCACTTTCCGTGGTGTGATTATGAAAAATCCCCCGTAAATTCTCCCACTCCACCAGCCGAGGAAGGGTGCCCGCTTCCGCCGCAGCAATTTCCCCATGGTCTTCGCGGAGCTCAGGCGGGATCCATTCGAGATCGAGCGCCCGATAAAGCTCCGCTTCGCTGCGAATCTCCGGGATGGCTGCCGTCGCTCCCGGTTCAACCGCCAACCGATATTCATTCAACGTCCAACCCCGCGTCCGAGCCCGGGCGCGAATGGCGACGTTGTGCTCCTTGCTGCCAGTGAAATACTGCACCGCAAAAGGAAAAGCCTCGGGCTCAACCAAGCGGAGATCCGCTTGAATCCCGGTGGTCAGGCGAACCGACGTCTTGGTCGGGCCGCTCAGCACGATTTTTTCTACCAACGAATGCTCGGTAAACGCGGCGGTGACAGCCGGGGCATCGCGGGTCGCCGCCACGAAGTCGAGATCCTTGACCACTTCTTTCCGGCGCCGATAGCTGCCACAGGCTTCGACGAGCAACACGGCGGGTTGTTGGCGCAGCCAATCGAGGAGGGTTTCAGCCCAGGGCGCGGCCTGGCCCAGTCGGTATTGCCCTTGGTTCTTCCGGCGATCCTCGATGGCTTCAAGGAGGCGTTGCTCCGATTTTTCTCCAAACCCTTCCAGCCCCGCCACCTGTCCGGCGCGGCAGGCTCGTTCCAAACTGCTGATCGAGCCCACCCGGAGCTTGTCCCGGAGCGCTTTGATTTTTTTGGCTCCGAGCCCAGACAAATCGAAGAGCTCGAAAATTTCAGGGGGAAACTCCTCGCGCAACTGGTCGTAGTAAACCATCCGGCCCGTAGTTAACCATTCGGTCAGTTTTTCCGCGATCGCCTTGCCAATGCCGTCAATCGCTTCCAGCCGACCGGCCGTAGCCTCTGCTGTGAGATCGCCCCCAAACATTTCCACCGCCCTGGCAGCCTTGGTGTAAGCCCGGATCTTGAAGGGATTTTCCCCCTTCATCTCCAGCATCCGGCTGATTTCGATTAAAAGGCTGGCTAAGGTGTCTCGCGAAGGATCGGACATGGTCTCTTGCCTTTTGACACAAAACGGGCCGGTCCGCCACCTAACATCTTTGGCAATGGAAAAAGGGGGCGCATGAATGAAAGCTTGGAGAAGGGTGAACAGATCGGACGGGAGAAAGCTGGGGCGAAGCTCCGGAGTTTGCTCGAAAGGCACGACGATCAAGCAGAGGACCATCTCGTGGTGTAGTCTTTCCGCCACGGATTTTTCTACCATGAAGCATGAGCATGACAATTGGGAGCGGAATCATCAAGGCCTCGTTTTTTGATCTCAGATGAGTGACAATTTCTAGACTTTCTATCTATCTTGATCAGCACACGCTTCTAAGTCTCAGTTGTGAGGCTGATTCCCACCCGTCTTCCCCACCAATGCTACATAAATTCTTCGTA
>CAZSPO010000120.1:5014-9616 GCA_964608775.1 uncultured Chthoniobacterales bacterium
TAAATTCTTCGTATTTGCCAATCGCTCAGACGAGTGCAACTATTGAAAGTAACTTTTCCGGTGACCCCTTCTGCACAGCTCTCTGTTTCCACTGACCCAGACTCCGGGTTTCGCCCGCAGGTCCTGCCCAAGGTCACCTTGTCCCCCGCCGAGACGCGGTTGCTCGTGGTAGAAGATGACGAAATGGTCCGCTCCTTGGTGATAGCCGTCCTTCGCGACGCAGGATTCAGTCGGTTGGCGGAAGCGACGGATGGCGTGGAGGGCGAGGAGGTCTACACCTGTCAGGGTCCTTTCGACATGGTGATCACCGATATCCTCATGCCGCGACTCACCGGCGTGGAGTTGGCGTTTCGGTTGCGGGAACTCGGGCATCAGGGCCCGGTTATTTTCATCAGCGCCTACGCCGATATTGCTCGGGCTAACGAACATGTTCGGATGGGAGACTGGCATTTGATTAAAAAGCCATTTCTTCCCGATACCATCGTTCAGACGGTGAACTCGCTGCTTGGCCTTTGACGGAACAACCGCTCTTGCCGCCAGCGCCCGATGGCCCAGGCGACCACGGGCGGGCCGACCACGAACCAGCGTTCGAGATGCCCAAAGAACCATCCGCCGCCGAGTGGGTCGTAAGCCATGAGGGCGAGAAAGATGCTCGCCGCGTAGACGAGCCAGAAAGGGCTACGGGCGAGTATCGCGAGGGGGAGAAGCCAGGTGAGATACCAAGGGTGCAGGACTGGGGAGAAAAGCAAAACGGCCCCGAGGGTGGAAAACAGCGCCCCCTGCGCATCTCGCCGAAAGCCGAGGCCGATCAGCCCGCAAACCACGACGGTGAGTTTTAAATAAAGATCATTCGTCCCACCCAATTCCCACCGAAGCAAAGGATCGAGGAGCCACCAAAAGAAGTCATTAAACCGGGCGCTCTCAGCGAAGGTGCCGAGGGTGGCCCACGGGTTGACCGTCGGAAACCCAAAGGCCAACGCGGGGAGCAACAAACAGAGCCCCACGAGCGCAAGCCAGGGTGCCCGCCGACCGAAGGTTCGCACCCAGACGAAGCCAGCCAGAAGTGGAATGAACTTCACCGCCACCGCGAGCCCGAGCGTGAAGGCGGCGAGCGGCATTCGCCAGCGGCCTCCGCCGTGCAGGAGAATAAAGAGAGTCGCCATCATGGGGGCCACCATCCAGATGTCGAAGTGGGCGGCTCCACAGGCTGCCCAAAGCGCCAAGGGATGGGTGGCGTAGCTCAAAGCGGCCCGATCTCCGCCACCCGCTCCCGGGTTCCAACGAGCCAGGAGGGCGACGACCAGCAGATCGCCGAACAAAAAAGATAGCTTGAACGCCAGGAGGGTCAGCGGGCCGGCAATCGTCAGGAAGCGGAAGAACAGTTGGGCGAGCGGAGGATAAATAGCGGGCCAAGTAGGGTGATTCATTCGACCCCACCATGGGGGGCGCAACCCTTCCAACTCGGGAGCGGCAGGGGCGAGCAGGTAAGGATTGACCCCTTCCCATTGAATCAACCCTTCCCACCAATAACGCCAGAAATCATCCCCGGGAGCCATGGGGAGGAGGAGAAGCCGGAGGAAGGCGCCCAAGACCAAGATACCGCTGAGATGAAACACGAATGGTCCGGCGAGCAATCGCTCCACGAGATGCGGTTGAAGCGCGCAAAGCCCCAGCCCGAGCCAGGCGGTCCGGATGAGATTACCGGGGGTAAACGGATCGCCAACTGCCGCCATCGCTAGGAGCCCGACCGCGTAAAGGGCCAGCCACCATCCCAGGCGAAGGGGTTGCTGGCGGTCAATCGGCACGCCGTTCCCGGATTGGCTGCAAACCGCCAAGGCCGGCTGCCGCATCGACCAACTGGGCAACCCGCCGTTTCAACCGATAGCCGCGCCACCCCATCCCCGCGAGCGCCCCGGCCCAGAGCACCTGCCAAGCCAGGGCGGGAAGCGGGAGGCTCAGCAGGATGGCAGTGAACAAACCGAGGAAACTGAGCAGGAGAATTTGCGTCGTCATAACGGGGTGCAACATCAGCTTTGCTCGGGTAAGACACTTTGGACCGCCATGATATTCCGTAACGGTCCGGACCCGGACGACCCACCAGAAGTTGCCGTAAATTTGCACATCCCAATCGGTCCACCCGGTATCAGTGGAGTATTTCCAACCTTCCACCTCGATTTGGTGACAGAGCTTGCCAATCAAGACTTCGCGACCGGCCCCCGCTTCGTTCCAGTAAATGCGTTCCCCTACCCCGCCCCGGACGCCGACAGGCAGCAGACGTTCCTTGGAAGCGATGACCCGTTTCGGGGTGCGCTTCGCTTTTAACCAGGTGAAATACCGGCTCCACCCGCGGAACCAAGGCTGGGTAAGCGCCAGTCCGATCACCAAAAGTCGGGCCGGAATGGTGTCGTAGCGGGGTTCTAACCGGGCTCGCACCATGTAAGAAAGGGCCACCAAAAGGGTGCCCCCAAACATCAGGTAAGGAATGATCCGAAGGCCCGGAAGCGGAATGCTCAGGCAGAAAAGAAAAAGGGTCAACGCTAGCCATTCAATACTACTCAGGTAAGCCGCGACCTCGGATTGCGGAGCCGGATAAATGGCTTGGAAAAAGCCCTGGCCAAACACGCCATGATAGATCACTGGACGGTTTACTACCCAGGTGAAGCGGGGGGCACCATAAATCATCCCTTTCCAACGGACCGTGCCGGTTGGCCCGAAAAAGACGAGATGTTTGAAGCGCAACATCGATTCCGCCTCGCCGTAGCCTTCTTGTTGTTTGCGGAATGCGCCGAGGGTAAACCGCCGATAATGCCAGACAATGGCCGCGGGGCTGAAGGCGATCACATGCCCCAGCCCTTGGAGCCGCCAGCAGAAATCGACGTCGTCCCCAGCCTTGCGGTATTCCACGTCAAAGCCGCCGACCATTTCAAACGCCCACCGATGAAAAGCCATATTGCAGCCGGGAATATGTTCCGCCACGACATCGGTGAGCAGCACGTGACTCGGCCCACCAGGGGAAGCCGAGACGCAGGCCTGTATCCAATCCTCAGCCGGCGGCGAAATGTTCGGTCCGCCCACCCCCGCATACTCTCCGCTCAACAGGGTGTTCACCAAATAATAAAGCCAATCGGGATCTGCCATGCAGTCGGAATCGGTGTAAGCGAGAATGTCACCCGTCGCCGCCCGCGCCCCGACGTTTCGGGCGTAGCTGAGCCCCATGTTCGACTGGTGCACATGCCTCACCCAGGTGTGGCGGGCTGCGATTTGCTGGGTGTCATCTTTGGAGCCATCATCGACCAACACCACTTCGTAATCCGGGTAGTCAATTTCTTTGAGCGATTGCAAACAGGCCTCCAGGGTCCGACCGCCGTTATAGCTACAAACGATCACCGAGACCTTGGGATAACTCGGGAGCGGCACCCGGTCCGTCATCGATCCTTCCCCTCTCCATAGCTTCTTCAACGTCTCGTAAGCTGGCTTGGGTGAACGGTCGCGCCGGACAATGCCAAAAGCCCAATCGTCGATGTCCGCTCCCCCCGTAAACCATTCATCGGTCCACGCAAAGACGATCGACCCGGCCAACCCGCAGCGGATCACACTTTCGACATGCCACTTCAAAAGCTCGGCCTGTTCAGTCTCCGGATGGCGCAGGGTGTCCATCCCGAACTCAGAAATGATCAGCGGCTTGTCCTCAGCCAAATTTTGGAGCCGGAGCAGATACCGTTCAAAATCGGCCTGACGATGCAGATAGACGTTAAAACTGTGAAAATCGACATTCTGCGGAAGCAGATATTCGGTGGGAGGAAAGCTCGCGTAAGAAAAGAGGGCTCCGGGATCGGCTTTCCGCCCGACCTCAATCAGGTGCTCAATGAATTCACGAACCCGAGGAAACCCGAGCCATCGAATCATCGTGGTCGGCACCTCGTTGCCCACAAAATAACCGAGCACCGCCGGATGCCCCGCATTCTCCGTCACCATCCGCCGAACCGCCGTCACCACGCTCCGACGAATCTCCGGCACCCTGAGAAATGGCAAATGTTGCGCCCAAGGGATGGTAATCATCAGCCGAAGCTCATGTTCCACAGCCAGGTCGAGCAACCAGCGAGGTGGGGGATGATAGGTGCGGAGAACATTGATGCCCGCCGCCTGCATCAGGGCAAAATCTTGGCGGGTCTGGGTTTTGTCCCGGAAATAAATGGGCTGCTCGGGGTCGTCCGGTCGAAACGGGCCGTAAGTCACCCCTTTAAAAGCAAATTTACGGTCTTCCTGGAAAAAAAACTTGGAACGAACAATCGGGCGCACGGGATCAGTCACAGCGCGCATACCTAACCCCCCCTGTTTCATAAAACCAGTCGTGTTTGCTTGCTCCAGGCCGTTGGCCGGCAGGATTCGGTCGCCAAACCACTCGGAATTTCTTAACGGCATCGCCGTAGCGGCAACAATCGATCGGCGCTCAATGGGTCCCCTCCAAAACGCTTGCAAATGCCCAGGGGGTGATCGAAAGGAGGCTATGATGCGCAATGGGATTTGGTATGCGGCGTTGGGGATGGTCGGGCTGGCAGCAGCCGGGCCTTGCGCGCCGGCCGCCCGCTTCCCGGCGGGCGG
>CAZSPO010000121.1:0-9585 GCA_964608775.1 uncultured Chthoniobacterales bacterium
ACTGGCTCGGGGGCACCCGGCCCGGCAATGCCCGATTCGTTCCGCCGCCTGCCGACCAGGTGCTGCCGTGCCTGGACGCATTGGAAAAATTCCTCCACAACCAACCGGAGAAAACCTCCCCGCTCCTGAAGGCGGGGCTTGCGCATGTCCAATTTGAAACCATTCATCCCTTTCTGGACGGGAACGGGCGTGTCGGGAGGCTGCTCATTACTTTGCTGCTATGCGCCGAAGGGGTGCTTCGCGAGCCACTGCTTTACCTCAGCCTGTTTTTCAAACAACACCGGTCACTTTATTACGACCTGCTCAACCAAACCCGGGAAACAGGAGATTGGGAGGCGTGGTTACTCTTCTTTTTCGAGGGCGTCACTCTGACCGGCAATCAGGCTTTTACCACCGCCACCAAACTGCTCGATCTGTTCAAAGCGGATGCAGAACGAATCAAGTCTCTCCGACGCGCTGCGTCGTCGGCCCTCGCCGTGCACCGGCATTTTCAATCCCACCCCGTTGATTCCGTGCGGGCGGCAAAAGATCCGCTCGGACTCTCCATTCCCACGCTACACGCATCGGCAAAGCATCTGGCGCGACTCGGGATTCTGCGGGAAATCCCCACCGGGGGGAAAAGCCATCTCTATGCCTATTCAGCATATCTTGATATTTTGAATGCCGACGCAGCGTAACCAGTCGCCCTGTGCAAAAACTCGGTCTTTTCGTAAACCGTTGGCACGAGATCAGTGTTAATGCCGCAGAAGCCCGCCAGAGAGTCTGGGAAAAGCAGGCCAATGATCCATCGCAGTCGCATCCGACCGCCACTGTGCCGCTCCGGCATCCAGAACCCAAAACCAAATTGAATCGAAGGCTCTACCGGCCAGGTGGCATCGGTGCAATGGGAGCATGGCGTCGGGTCTCTTCCCCACAAGGCCCAGTCAAACTACCATGGCCCTTTTGAGCGACTCAATCAGGTTCTCCAGAGCTGGACGGGTATCCACATTGCGCGGGGTCCAGGCGATGCAGAGCGTGAACTTGTCGGGGATCGGCAAGCGATGAAGCTTCCTCGCGTCCAGGCTGGCGATTGCCGTGTGCGGGAGGACCGCCGCGCACATGCCGGACTGAACGGCTTGAGCTGCTTGAAGATAGGACGAACAGGCGATCACCACCCGCAGGGAAGTGCCTCTTTTTGCGACCAATTGCTCCAAGCTGTCTCTCATCCGGCCGCCCAAAGGAAGCGCCATTGGCAGGGTTGACAAGGCTTCTGCGGCCGACTTCGGAGCCGTCTTGGCGAGCGTCTTGGGAATGAGGAGGCAGCTTTCGATTTCGCCAAGGACCGCGTAATGGAATCCTGCAACCAGCGCATCTTTGCGGACGAAAGCCACATCATAAGTGCCTTCCCGCGTGCCGGCCACCATCTCACGGGTCTGTGCATGGTAAATTTCAAAAAGCACATTGGGTTGGGCGTCTGATACAGCCTTGAGACGCGGCAAAAGAAGCCAATGCGCGATGCTGTTCGAAGTGACGATGCGCACGCTCCATTGCTGACGGCGACATTGAGCTGCGTAATCCGCAAGCCCTTTGAAATTTTGCCGTCCGATGGCAGCGAGTTCCCGACCGGCCTCGGTCAGTTCCAAACCGCGCCCGACCCGCCTAACCAACTCGACCCCAAAGAACGTCTCCAACTCCCGAATCTGTCGACTCATCAGGGACTGACGCGAAGGGTCGCCTTTTGCCGCCGACACAATTGAACCGAGATCGGCCACCGCACAAAACGTGGCCAGTCGCTCCATGGAGAATCCAGACTGGGAAATGAGTTTCTGATACATGACTCTGGAGTTAGCTTATGTGCATTCATTGCACTACGCAAATGCTTCAGGCGGTGGTTTACTAAGCCCGTGAAAGCAAAAAATCATCCCCTCTTCGGGCTCGTCACCGCCAATCCATCCGAGTTCCTTGTTCATTATCGACGGGGCAGGCTTAAGCGTGCGGAGCGGGGGGCTACAGCATTCTGCCTCCCCTATTTCGACCGCTGCGTCCTGGTTCCTGGGACCGCCCATCAGGTTGAATTTTGCGCTGATCAGATCACAGCTGAGAACCAAGGCATTGAGGTGGCAGGGTTCGCCGTGTGGCGCATCGAAGATCCATTGAAAACCTGTGCAACCTTCGACTTCTCCACTCAAGAGGAGGCGGTTCGTCGGGTGGGAACCATGCTGCAAAGTGTGGTCGAATCCGCGACCCGTCATCAGGTCGCCCGCATGAAACTCAACGATGTGATCCGGGAGCGGGCTGCCATCATTGATGCGCTCAAATCCGAGGTCGCTCCGCTCAGTGAGAAATGGGGAGTGGTGTTGGACACCGTGGAAATCCGGACGGTGAAAATCTTTTCCCGCCAACTGTTCGAAAACCTTCAGGCCAAATTCCGTGATGAATCGCGTCTGGTGGCCAGTTTTAGTGCGTTGGAGACGGAACGCGTCATCAACGAAAGGCGATGCCGGGAGGAAATCCTGCGTGTGCAGGCAGAGATGGCGACTCGCGAGGTTATTGAGGAACTTGCCCTGCGCAAGGAACGGCATGAGTTGGCCCTTTCAGAATTCAGAAAGGTGGCAGAACGACAGCAAGTCGAAACGCAAAATGCCCGGGACCGAATCCTCACGGCGATTGACTGCCTGCCCCAAGTGGCTGCCTCGCTCCCTCTCCACAATGTCGAGATCCGCGCCGACATGCTGGGGGACGTGGTAAATGCCCTTTCCCGATTCACGAAAACAAACCAAAAAAACGACAACCAAATCGAAAAACAATGACTGACGCATACGACATCATCGGCGACATCCACGGGCACGCGACGGAGCTGCGGGCCTTACTCGAGCGACTCGGCTACGAACGGAACGGAACGTTTTACCGTCACCCGCTTCGGCGAGCTATCTTCTTGGGGGATTTCATTGACCGCGGCCCTCAAATCCGGGAGGTGCTCGAAATGGTTCACGGTATGGTCGAGACAGGCTCGGCCCTGGCCATCTTGGGAAACCACGAAGTGAACGCGATTCGGTTCAACACAAAAGGGAGCGATGGCGACTATCTGCGGCCACACAGCCCCAAGAATATCAGGCAACACCAGGAGACCTTGGCGCAATTCCCGGATCACGCAACCTGGACACCGTGGTTGACTTGGTTTGCGGGCCTCCCGCTCAGCCTGGACCTGGGAGGTTTGCGGGTTGTTCACGCTTCCTGGGATGATAGCGCGGTGGCGGAGTTAAGCGGGGTGGGACGGCTTGAAGGCACGACGTTAGAAAAATATACCGAGAAAACCGGCCAAGCCCACCATGTCATGAGTCGGCTGATTAACGGCCCGGAATCCACGCTCCCGGTCGGGTTTCAATTCAAAATGCCAGACGGCAGCAGGCGATCAGAAATCAGGGTGAAATGGTGGCTGGATCTTGAGGGGTTCACCTGCCGGGAATCGATCTTCCCTGATCATGACGAAATGCCCGATCTTCCGCTCCAAGATGTCCCCAAAACAGGATACCCTGAGGACGCTCCGCCGACATTCTTTGGGCATTACGCACTGAAGGATGCCGTGCCCAAACCGATCCGCCCCAACCTCGCCTGTTTGGACTATGGCGTCGGCAAGGGAGGTTTTTTGTGCGCTTACCGTTGGGATGGAGAAGAAGCGATTGATCCAGAAAAGTTCATCGCCGTTGGCAGCTGAACCGAGGGAGCAAAATGAAGACGATCCGATTTATTCGCCATGCTGAAACCGCAGCAGACGCGGGAGAATCGACGACGGATCCCGCCGACACCCCACTCACAGCCAAGGGGAAGCAGGCAGCGGCATTGGCGGCTGCCAACTGTGATGGGGCCACACTGGATCTGATCGTTGTTTCCCCCTATCTGGGAGCGAGGCAAACCGCCGAACCTTTCATTGCAAGGTTTCCAAATGCCCGAGTTGAAACCTGGCCGGTCCAGGAATTTACTTACATCAACCCGGCACGCTGCGTGGAAACCACAGCTGCTGACCGGCGTCCGCTGGTGGACGCATACTGGAGCCAAGCTTTACCGACCCACGCCGACGGGCCCGAAGTTGAATCCTTCAAGGACTTTACCGGGCGGGCGCGAGGGGAGCTGGAAAAATTGCGCGGGCGACCTGAGACGCACATTCTTGTCTTCTGCCACGGAATTTTCATGAGCGCTGCGGCCTTTTACCAAAACCCGGATGAGGATCCGTGCGTCCCCGATTCGATGCGGCGTTTCCATCAATACACGCAGGAACACCCTGTCCCGAATCTGGGTATCTGGGGGGATTCGAATCCGCCGAAACGGCTCGCGACACCGTTTAAAGGCAACAGTCCCGCCACCCGCTCTTCCGATCAGGATGCCAGATCAAGTGTCGACCATCTCATTCGCGATTCTCTGGCTTACAACACCACCAGCAAGCTCAAGGAACTTTTCGCGTTCATCGGGGAAACCACCGTCCATTCCCCTTACAACGCCATGCTCCTTCACACCCAGAATCCCAAGTCGAAGTTGATGCTGTCGGCAAGTCATTGGCAAAAGCTCGGCCGTTGCGTCAACCCCGGTGCCAGACCCTACGTGATCCTTGCAACAATGGGGCCTGTCGGCTTCGTCTTCGACGAGACTGAGACAACCGGAAAGCCGCTTAACATTCCCGAGCAGGGAAACCTGTTCCATGATGGGTTCGCTGTGACCGGGAATCTCAATGATAAAGTGTGGAGCAAACTACTGAAGTCTTGCCTGAAAATTGGCGTTGAAGTGGCAGGAGAAACCATGAGGCTCAACCGAGCCGGTCTCATTCAGTCCAAAGGTTCGCTTTGCAGGATCGAAATCAATGCCGCTCATCCTCTTGAGGTGAAGTTTATCACGATGGCTCACGAATTAGCGCACCTGTTTTGCGGGCATCTTGGTCGGTTTCAAGGGATTTGCCCAGATCGAAGCAGGCGAAATCATGCATCGGATGAGATCGAAGCCGAGGCGACAGCCTATCTGGTCGCAAAACGAATGGGGCTGAAATCGCATTCGGAGGGATACATTTCCTCGTTTCTAACAAGAGGAGAACAAGCGACATACAGTCTCGATGCGATTCTGGTGGCGGCTGGAAAGATTGAGGCAATGTGCAATGGGACATTCCGGCTTCGCAAATGGGAATTGCCGGACAGCAGACAGCGGGAACCAACGCGAGGGGCGGTGTCCACGGGCGCTTCAATGACTGCACCATCTCCCGCATGACAGGGGAACGCCTATCCGATGATCGCCGTCTTCAAATCAGGACAGTCTGCGGGTGCTGAAACGAAATGGCGGATTTCCGAAGTAACATACGGAACGGGTTGGGCTGATCGGTCATTTTCGAAAAGAGAGATTCAGCTGATTATTTCCGCGCCAGGATTGTCCAGACGGGTGTAGTTGCCTTCTCTGAAATAGGCCTGTCCGAAGAGAAGTTGCTTGTAGGGCCAGGGCACCCGACGCTTAGCTTAAGCGGGTTGGCAGGGTGGTGACTCTGGGTCGCTCCCTGACTTTGGCGACGAAGCGAGGTTCGATGTTTCCAGGGGTGGCTCGGTTTTCAAACTCTTGAGCTGTGATTTCCGAGGCTTCCCGAAGTTGCTGAGAAAAATCTCGTCGTCCCTCTTGATTTCTTCTTCTGTCCATTCCTGAGCCATAGGCTTGCTCATAATCAAACTGTCCCTTGCCGTCAACCGGCTTCAGGGTGAGTGTAGTTGCCGCGAATGCTTTCGGTTTCCATCACTATGCAACCGCCAGAAAGCCCACGCAAATTTCTCTGGCTAAAGATTTCCCATGCCCCGCTGTGGTCAGCTTGATCGCCGTGCCTGCATTGGCATCGCGATAAACGTCATGCTCGTTGCGGCCAATGTTTTCGGCCCCAGCCGCCTTTATTCCTTCGACGAATCTTGATCGGTCGAGGACAGGCCCCAGCCCGTTCCGAACAAGCCAGGAAAGGGTCTCGGCGTGATTCCCAAGCTGCGGACCTGAGCCATCGCTTCTTCTTGCGTCTGCTTGCGCTTGGAGGATGGCATGGATTCGGTCGGCTTTTGGGGTTCGGCTTCGGTTTCCACAATTGTTCTATTACTCACTGGAAGCTCCGGGGTCAAACACCAGCCATTCAGATTGGGAGGCGAAGGCTCCTCTGTTCACCGCACTCAAGCCTCTCGTGAACAGCGGTTGGGTGATCACACCCTCGAACCACACATCAATAGGCACCACATCTTGGCCGACTTGAATGAAGTTGTCGGGGGCCGCATCGGACATGCTGACCCCGGTCCCCGCGTGTTCCCAAGCATATTGCCCGACCGGGTCCCAGCCGTATTCCGTCAACCTGCGCTCCAATTCATCGAGGGTGGGCGATATGCCGACCACTTCGCGCATGCTGGTCGCGATTCGTGGGATGTGGGCGCTGGGAATCATGCCCTCCACCCGACAATCCAACTTTGGCACTGCTGCATGCATGCGCCCGATGCGCATGACGTATTCGAGTGGGTCCATGGAGTATCCCTTGCCCGGCTTGAGCAACTTGACGATCCGCCCATTACCGGGGCGCGATACCCAATGCTCCTCGCCACCCTTCATGGCGTGCTGTCTATGCTGTTGCAGCCAATTCACCGGCAAAATGCGCCCGGTCTCCTTGCCAAACTCAATGAATGCCCGCTCGGGTTGCTCTATGATTCGGGCCAGTCGTCGGTCACCATACGCCCGTCCAAGCCACGCAACGTAATCATCTGCTGTTCGCGCCGGGCTGCGATCTCCTCCAACTGCTCCTTGCTTAAAGTCCGATGCAACTCCTCGCTGCGGTCCATCGCCTGATCCCACACCTCTTGGCAGGTCGCTGGCTTGCTGTCTGTATTCATCCATGTCTGTAATACTCGGCACCGCCACCACGGTCAACACAACTCACGATTTCACCCGTTTGTAGACAGCGCATGGGTTGGTCGTTCGGTGCCACTTCGGACAACACCAAAACCGCTCAAGGTTGGGGCCTTCCAAAAGGGACCGATCCCTTGCTGAAATCAAGCTTTGTGCGCCTGGACTACCGCGTCTGCCAGACGTTCAGAAATTGACCTGATTACTAATCCGCCCGCGAATCTGCTGGGCAAGTCGGGGAAGGCTGAAACCGCAACCGTGACTGCTGTGCGGCTTTGGCCACTTGCGCGAATTGCTTCCGCGCCTGCTCCAATGTGACGCGCGGCTGATTCCGGCGAATTTCGCGCAACTGCTCGGCGGTTTGTTCCAGCTTTTTCACGATTACGTTCATATAAAGAATGGCATGGTTGGTCAATCGAATGCCGCGGAGCCTGATTGCGGCGTAGAACGGGGTGAAGCCACCAGCCCTTCCATGGCCCACCACCGTCGGGCTCGCCGTTCTCGTCCGCCGTTTTCGAGATGGAATCGGGGGTTGAGACTTACAAGCATGGTGCGCAACTGAAAATAGGCCCCCTTTTCGGTGCGCTCCGCACTACTTCGTTGAAGCACCGGTCGCCAACTGTCCTGCGGGCGTTCTCTTAACTGGCGCTGCCCCAATGTCGTAGAAAGGAGGAGGGTCGACTTCAGCGCCCCTATTTCGATGGTGTAAATGCTGGCCCTAAACTGTTCTTAACTTTGGTCCCATGCGTGCACAATGATTTCTTCATTCGACTCCAAACACTCCGCAACCAAGTGTTCTTTAACTTTTATTGTGCCTTTCCAGCCAGTGGGCATGAAATAGTCCTCTCCGATGATGTCAGGTCCTTTGTATGGTGTCGGCTGTGATGTCAAATAGGGCAATAGATCTTTGGCTCTTCCAACATACTTAAGAGGGTAACCTCCGTTGAATTCTGTCTGCTTTGCCTGCCCTGTTTCGACCAAGCGGTCCAGCCAGCGTGTTCCACCGAGTCCAGTCGTCCAATCTGCAATGGTGTGTTCATCCCAAATAGTGCCCTTACCTTGCTTCCTAAAGATAATGATATGCCAACCCAACATTTTATATTTTACCGTTTTTCGTATCGCCCCACACAAGCCGAAGCGAATCTTGGGGCCAGATGCATTGTTGAAAGAAGCCGATATCGCGGCGAGTTGGAGAGCATGAGGTGAATGGCGTGAATGCCGGGCGTGGGCATGTCGGATTGGAGAGGGATGAGAAGGTCGGTGGGCTGCCCCTGCGATGCAAAACAATCCATGTTTACATCAAATTTGCCCGCTTTGTCGAGTCCAAAACCCTGAGTGGTTCAACCAAAAAGGAGTGTTCGGGGCAAAATTGTCACCTTGGCGACTATTTAGGATCGAAACCTGTGTTTACGGTGGGAAGCAAAATAGCCCTTCATCCTGTCACTAGGATCCTGGCGCAGGTGAATCCTGTCCCCAGAAAAACGCATCCTCAATCACCTTCATGACCCATTGGTGAAGTCCGGGTTCCTTGCTTCCACGTGACCCCGCCACGTTCAGCGTTTTGATCCCGTGCTCAGAGACGAATCGCTGGAGTGCTTCTGCGGGATTGTAATTGCCAGCCTGCGAAATATGGGCGCACGGCTTTTTATGTTTGCCGGCGAAATCGATGGTTCGAAGCGATCCGCCGGTCACCTCCTTGGCGATCCGTTTTGTCCGCCGGATCGATCTCCTCCAAAACAGCAGCCGCGTCATCAAATAGCCCAAGCTCCGTGTATCCGTGCGCCTCCCGCAGAATTCGATCCAAATCATTCATCGCTTAGTTCCACATTGGATTTGGCCCACGGTCGATCAACTCCACCCCCATGACCTGTAACACGGTTCGGGCCATGGCTGCATTCTGCTCAGAAGGCACTTTCAGCGGGATCAGCTGAGCAAATCGCCCCTGCTTATTGTCAAACTCGGGAAGCGGGCTGGCACCAAAGCCGACGAACCGCCCCGACGCATCCCTTTGAAAAAGGAGAAAACGCTGCCGGCAAACCTCCCGCGATTCGGCCATCACGACGACCACCTCTTCCCGGTCGGGCGATTGCGGGGGCGGCACATCAGACACTGCTTGCCCAGGGATCTTTGCGAAGGTGGCCCGTGATTCTAAAGTCATCGTTAATACCCCTCCTGTGCTCGCACTGCCAGAACAAGGTGAGGATCGTCGGCCTCATCGACGAGGCCGATGTCATCGAACGCATCCTTCCTGCGCCACCTCGGGCTGTGGGAGGCTGGCGTCCGAGTCGATGCAGCCCGGGACCCGCAGGAACCCGCCGAGCCGGTGATTGAACCCTGGCTCGACGACCCCTTCCCTAACTACGACCACGAACCGGTGTTTGCGGAAAACTGAGCACTCCGGCAGCGCTGAGGTACGCCCGGATGGCTCGTATTTTCAGCCCGCCAGCACTCCGAACCTGCCATTTCGGGATGCAGGGCGCCCCCCGCATCCCTAAATGGCAGGGGCTTGATTCCCATCACCCCATCCGGCACCATCCAACCATGAAATTCACCGCTTCCAGCTTCAAACTCCGGGCCAACGCCCCGGAGGGCCGGAAAGCGATTTCCTATCAGCTGGTAGAGCGAGGAGACTTCGATGGCCGGATAGCTTTCGGGCACCAGCAGTGTGGTCACCACGTAACGGGTGCATCGCTTGCCCTGCCGGTCAGGTCC
>CAZSPO010000122.1:0-9569 GCA_964608775.1 uncultured Chthoniobacterales bacterium
AATGATACGCGCCCCCGCTTTTCGTTACCTCGGGGGCTGGACCCGAGAGGAAGACGGGGCGTTGGCGGCTTGGTCCGGGGCGACCGTGGAATTTCTCGCCCCAGGCGGTGCGGTGGAAGTCGAAATATCGGATGAAGGGGGGGGCCGAGCTGGGGAAGGAAATTATGTGAATGTTTTGCTGAATGACGAGCCCACCCGCCGATTTGCCCTGCGGTCAGGACGCGAACGGTATGCCCTCGGCTCGATTCCGGCTGGCACACGAGTCGGGGTTTTTAAATCCACGGAACCGCTGGCGGGAGGGATTCTCTTTCATGGCGTGCATGCGACTGAAGGGTTGGGCGCCCCCCCGGATGCCCGTCCAATGGTCGCATTCATTGGGGATTCCATCACGGCGGGATTTGGGAATTTAGCGTCGAACGGACGGGAACGATTTCATTTCTCCACTCAGGATGGAGCTCAGGCTTACGGAGCGCAGTTGGCCCGTCGGTTGGGGTGGGATTACACCGCCCGCGCTTGGTCGGGCCGTGGGGTGTGGCGCAATCACGATGGGTCCAGGGCGGGAAGCATGGCGGAACTTTGGAACTTACCGGTCCCTTTGGAGGGAGCCTCTCTCGGGCTTCCGATCCCGGAGCCGAAACCGAACCTTGTATTCGTCAACCTGGGCACCAACGACTTTGCGTCCGGCCAACCGGAGGAAACCGCGTTTGTCGACGCTTACGCCCGACTTTTGGAGGCCATCCGGGTGGAGTGGGGCGATATCCCTGTCGTCCCGCTGCTTGGCCCCATGTTGCAGGATGCCGTCAGGGAAGGGCAGTCGGAATCGGACGTCGCGTTGGGCCGACGATTTCTCGGGCGGTTTCCAAACTTCACCGAATTAGCTCCGTCCCGGCCAGAAGAAGGGTTTGGTGCGCAATTTCATCCTTCCCTCATGACGCATGGGCGAATGGCGAAGGAACTGCTCCCCGTGGCCCGTCGGCTTATTCAGAAGGCAAATGAAGCGCCCGATAGTGAACCCGCTCGAGAATCAGGCCGTGCGCCGGAGCCGCCTCCCGCATGAGACGCAGGCTGGGGTCCTCCAGCTGTCGGGCCAACCGATCGGCATCCCGGTCGGTTCGGAGGCAATCCAAAATCCCGCCAACTAACATGCGAACCATCCGAAATAGAAATCCGGAACCCGTGAACCGCAGTTCGAAGAGTCGCCCGCTCCTCCGAGCTGTGACCCGGTAAAGCGTGCGGATCGTCGACGTCGGCGGCACCCGGCGGTTGGCGGTGAATGCGGCGAAATCATGGGTGCCCCGGAGCGAGGCAAGGAGGGTCGGCAACCGGTCCCGTTCAATGGCGGCGGGAAAATGCCACGAACGTCCGATTTCAAGCGGATGATGCCACCGGTCAAGCCAAACCCGGTAACGGTAGGTCTTGCCTTTGGCAGAAAACCGGGCGTGAAACGTGGTCGGCACCACCCGGCAGTCCAACACCCGGATAGAGCGGGGGAGATTTCCATTCATCGCAGCGGGCCATTTCTCGGGGGACAAACCTCCCAGTGGCAGATCGACATGAGCCATCTGACCACTGGCGTGCACCCCCGCATCGGTCCGGCCCGCGCCGTGGATGCGGAGTTCGCGGTGATAAATAGCCTTCAACGCGCGCTCAAGTTGATCCTGAACACCTTCCCCACTCGGTTGACTTTGCCATCCCGTGTGGGCATCTCCGAGGTAAGCGATCCGGAAGAGGAGACGCTGTCGCTTAAAGGGTGTCGGCTTCGAACGCGCGGGCATCCAGGTAACCTTGCAGAATCAGTTGGGCTGCTGCGACATCAATGCGGCCCCGGCTCTTTTTTGTGTTAATCCCGGCGTCTTGAAAGAGGCGTTGCGCGCCGACGGTGGTGAGGCGTTCATCCACGAAATGAATCGGCAACCCGGAGCGGGAGCCGAGCGTTTCGGCAAAAGCCCGGGCCTTTTTTGCCGACTCACCTTCGGACCCGTTCATATGACGGGGAAGCCCAATCACGAAACCGACGGCATGACGTTCGCGGGCGAGGGCGATGATTCGGTCGAGGGCAGCGACCCCTTGATTGGGGACTGTTTCCAAAGGGTGCGCCAGCATGCCAAGCGAATCGGAGACCGCCACCCCGAGGCGGGCCTCGCCGAAATCAATCCCGAGTAGCACATCAGCCATGGGCAAAACCGGTCAGCGCAATGCGTCCGGAAGCTGCGGGATAATGGCCTTGATGTCCTCGGCATCGTGTCGGTTGCAGATTAGGAGGGCGTCCTTGGTTTGCACGACAATCAAATCGTTCACCCCAACCAGAGCGATCGGGATGCCCTCCTCGCTGAAGACCATGTTATGGGTCGATTCCCGGCTGTAAAGGGTGGTGTTGGCATGGTTCTCGCGATCGTCGCCGGGCAGATATTTATTGAGTGCCGTCCAGCTCCCAACGTCATCCCACGCGAAGCCAGCCTGCACTTCGAGGACATGCGTGGCCCGCTCCATCACCGCATAATCGACGGAAATTTTTGGGAGCGACGGGAAGGTTTGGGCGATGACAGCATCCGGATCATCAGCCCGGGCCACCCGGGTGACAAACTCGGCTAACAACGGTTCGTGCCGTTCCAACTCCCCGAGGATCATCGGCACCGTCCAGACAAACATGCCGGCGTTCCATTTAAAATTACCGCTTTTAATAAAGGTCTCGGCCAGTTCCGCATTCGGCTTTTCGCGGAACCGGGTCACATGACGGAGTTTGCCGGGTTGGGCGTTTTCAAATCCTTGGGGAAGCGGAGCCGGTGCCCCTTCCTCGATATAACCGAAGCCTGGGCAGGCCCAGGTGGGAGGAATGCCAAGGGTCACAATGGCCGAGGCGTTGCGGGCAGCGGCGATGGCTAGGCGGAGATCTTCGACAAAGGCGGCGCTGTCGGGGATAATGTGATCGGCTGGCAACATGACCATGGTGGCCTGATGATCGCGGCGGGAGATGAGGCCAACCCCCAACGCGACGGCCGGGGCGGTGTCTCGTTTGGCCGGTTCGGCGATAATGTTTTCAGACGGCATTTGCGGCAGAAGCTCCCGAATGATCGGGGCTTGGACCGCGTTCGTGAGAATAAAAACGTGATCGGCGGGCACAAGCGCGGTGAGACGTTCGAGGGTTGCTTCCAGCAAGGTCTTGTTGGAGAGCAACCGGAGGAGGTGCTTGGGTCGGGTTGTGCGGCTTAACGGCCAGAAGCGTTCACCGCTGCCGCCAGCAAGGATCAGGATATAAGGGTGGGAATCGGGGGCGCTCATGATAACGAGGAAGGGCTGCGGCGGATCATGAGGCGGGGGCGACGGGATGGCAAGCGGAGCCGGTTCATTCCCAGGCGCTGAGTCAATAAAAAGTGAGGCAGAGAGTTCGATGTCATGCACCACCTCGCAGGCAGCACCCGGCGGGGAAACCCAGAGAGCCACCATGGGTCTTGATCCTCCAGATTGCTGGCGTCCGACCATTGCACCACCACGGCCGTGAGCAAGCAGTCCGAGCCGGGTTCGACCAGGCCGGTCCGGTCGAATTCAGCCGGGAGCCGCGAATCCTTGCTCATGCCAACCGAACGGCCATTGACATAGAGATAAAGCAGGCTGTCGGCGCTGCCGAAGTGAATCAGAATGCGACGTCCTTTCCAGTCCGTTGGAATCTGCAGGTGCCGATGATAAACGCCGGTCCGATGAGCTTCGGGCACGCGGGGTGGCGTGTTGGGGAAGGGCATCCGGATGTTGGGATAAGCCGGGCGGCCATGCCCTTGCCGTTGCCAGCAGCCGGACACTTCAACCGTGGCCCAAGGCTCACCGCCATAGGTCAGGACCGTGGTGGGGACGACGTTGGGCGAAGAAAAACCTTGGAACTCCCAAGCGCTATCCAGGGGCGAACACCAGGGAGACGTTTCCCGGTCACCCGTGCGGGAGGCTTCCGCATCTGCCAAGGGCCAGAAGGTAGTCCCCATAGGGAGCCGATTGATTTGGGTCAGTTCGGGGCATTCCCCAAGTGGGAATGCCACCCAGGATGAGGAGGGGCAGGGAGGAAACGGGGACGAGGATAACCCCCCATGTTTGATAGAACATTGGGGAGAGGCGGAAGGGTCAGGCCGCTTTCATCGCCGCGAGACCAGTCTCCAATTCGGGATAGATAGGGAAAAAAGTGCCGAGGCTCACGAGGTTAAAAACATTCTGGATGGGAGCAGAAACCCGGGCGAGAGCCAGTTTACCCCCATGCTCTTTGGCTTCCCGAAAATAGGTGATGAGGGAAGCAATCCCTGAGGAATCAATAAACGGCACCTCTTCGAAATCGAGAAGCAATGCCGGCGTCTGCATTTCCAAATGCCGCTTAAAAGTCGACTCCAACGTGCGCGAAGCCAAGAGATCAAACTCTCCGGTGAGCTTGGCGAGGGTGACCCCGTCTGAGGTGGATTCTTCCCAATGGATGGCCATAAACGATTCAGAGACGTTTTTCAGGCAGCCCTGTCGGGGTGGCAAGGATCAAATTGAGAAAATGAGCGAGTAAAAATGGAAATGGCGGCGGGTTGCCCCGCCGCCATTTCAAGGTTTTAGAAGTTGAAACGATCAGAATGTGGCGCGAACGGCCGTGAAGAGCGTGACAGCGCTTTCATTGCGACGAGCCCCTGCGAGGCCACTAACTTGGCCGGGGACTTTCAGGCGATCGTAAGAAGCACCGAACATCACTTTCAAATCGTCGCCGTGGATGTAATAATTCACACCCCCGTAGATCGACATGAAGTTATCGCCAGCAATCGTCGTGGCCGGAGGAATTGGCGAGAAGGCACGAGCGGAGTAACGGCCTGGCAAGCGAATTGCCCCCACCCCACGGGTTCCGTCAGCATCCATCCAGGTGTATTGGCCCACAAGTTGCACCTTCTTAGGCACGACATAGTAGCTAGGCATGACGTAGAAACCGTAAACAGAAGCGTCGCGGTTTGCTGCGAGGTTGCCATCCAACCCAGCCATGAATTCAGCGCTGAGGTCAAAGGGTCCGAATCCTGTGGAGATGCTCCCAGCCACGCTGTTCGTGAACACATACTGCGGGGCACCACCGGTTGGAGCCTGAGCATTCACATAATCACCGCGCAGTTTCAATTTGAAACCGACCATGTCGGTCAAATCAACGCCTGTGCTGATGTTATACGCATAGTCTTGTGAATTCACATTGCCCACATTAACGGCTGGCAGGGTGTTGTTTCCAAAGCGCACGTTGTTGAAGATCCCGGCGGAATAAAAGAAGACGCCGGTTTCCCCTTCGATCACAGCGCCGACCTGCTGGGCACCCGAGAGGGTGTTGGTCAGGTTAGAACGCTCGATCGTCAACAATTTAGCGGACGAAGTGTTTTGCTCATAGCCATACGTGGGTTTCACATAACCAACCAACGGTTGGAATGCTTCCATCCCACGGTATTGAATGTAGCCTTCGTTCAGCTGCGCGTTGCCCGGTGTGAAGGTGCCTTCAACAAACGCGTGGAAATCCCCCATGAAGTCGACGCCGAAACCGATACGGCCACGGCGGATTTCTTGGGTGCTATAGTTGTCGTCAACCACGCCAGCCGCCCGCAGCCCATTGGACGTCGGAAGAACATAACCGGCTTGCCATTGCAACCGGCCACTCAAGGTGGCGTTGGTGAGGAATTTGCTCTTCGGTTTCACGTAGAGCGGAACATCCTCGGTGAGGATATCTTTGCCCTTCGCGTCGCCGCGCATGACATTCAGTTCACGCTCAAGCCGCTCGAGGCGTTGCTCGACGGTTTCCAGGTATTTGTCCCCGGCATAAGCGCTAAAGGTGCCGGTCGCCGCGACAGCCGCCGCGATCAAACCAGCCTTCAGCATGGTGGTGGTGTTTTTCATGTTATCTCCTTACGGGTTTTTTTAACGGGTTACTTTTAGTTCGATTCCCTTGGGTCCTTGGTCCCAAGAGGATCGGTATAGGCGAATACCGCAACAGCATCAGGAACGACCACCGAGAAATTGTTACAATTTTGTCATGAATTGAACAAATCCCACGGGGCGGGGTCATCCCAACTGACGTGCTTTCTTCGTCTGGCGCGCATCCCACCCGCTTTTTTCGCCTTGGGCAAGCCCTCTTTTTCCCTTACAGACCGAGAAATGCGTCCCCACGAAATCCTGGCAGCCCTCTCGCCCGAGACCGCTTTCTCCCTCTTTCGCCATTTGCAAACAGAGGAAAAAGCGACTTTCCGCTCCTCTCTGGCGACCCTGACCGCCCAAAGACGGCTCCGACCGGTCTTCGTGGAGCGCAAACCGCCCGCCGATCGCTACCTCTGGATGCAAAAAGAATGCGGACGCCCCGGCAACGAAGCGATCGCAGCCAATCTCCTCCACATCTGGCTCGCCGGAGCCCAAAAGCCAGTGATCCTCCAATTCCTCGACACCCTACAGTTGCCGCACGATGGCGAAGGCGGGATCGATGCCCTCCCTCCCGAACCGTCAACCGACCGGGTGCGGGAAGCGGTCGATCAGTTGTTGGCCACCCATCCCCACGAGGGGGTAGCCGCCTATCTCCATGCCTTCCAAGTCATGGAGCCCCAAGGCTGGGCCAGTCTAGAGACGTTGCTGGCTGAAGATCCACGGCTCCAACTCGGTGCCGCCTCAAAGGAGCCCTGATTCGCGGAAGCTGAAATAAGGCGGCCCGCTCACCCGCGGAGCACCAATGATCACGTGGTCGAAGAGTCGGACCTGAAGCAGATGAGCCGCCTCCACCAAACGCCGGGTCAAGCTGCGGTCCGCTTCACTCGGCGTGGGGTCGCCGGACGGATGGTTGTGGGCGACGATCAATCCGTAGGCATTCCAGGCAATGGCCGGACGGAAAATATCCCGCGGATGGGCGATGCTCTCGTTCAAGGACCCGCGGGAAATCTCTTCCACCCGCATCAGGCAGCAGCGGGTGTCGAGGAGGAGCACTTGCAGGACTTCGTTGGAAAGGGCCCGCAGACTCGGCCCGAGCAAAGCATAGACCAAATCAGGGCTATCCACCCGTTCCTGAGCGACTTGCTCCCGGGCCAGCCGGTGCCCGAGCCCGAATGCGGCAGCAAGCTGAGTGGCTTTTGTCGGCCCGATTCCTTTCACGGCAGCGATTTCTTTCCAGGAGGCCCGGGCCAACTGCTGGAGGGAGCCGAATTTCAAGAGCAACTGACGCGCCAGCTCCACGGCGTTGATCCCCTGCAAACCGGTCCGCAGCAGGATGGCGATCAATTCGGAATCCGTCAGCGCCGACGCCCCTTGAGCCTGCAGCTTTTCGCGCGGACGATCGGCTTCCGGCAGCTCCCGGAGCCGGGAACGATAAGGATCCGGCATGTCTCCCATCTGCACCCAGCTCCCGAGATCAACGACCTGACTCGTGATCGAGAATGCGGGAAAGCGCTCCGACAAAGTCGGCCAGGGCTTCCACCGGCAGAATGATCGTGTCGCGATGCCCCGCAACATCCTCCGTGATTTTGACAAAACGCCCCCGGTCGTTCTCTTTGAGATCGAGGAAGAAAGTCTTGCGTTCGAATTGCACCTGCTCCGACAGCAGCGGAGGTTCGTAAGGCCGGTCGTGTGGTGGATACTTCATGGGGCTTCGGGTGTTGGGCGTGCGAACAAAAGGGCGATCAAACCAGAGCGGGGTTTTGACACTTTGCCTGCGGAAACTCAATCGGTTTGTGAACGAATGCTTGGGGCTTAGCTCCGAAGACCAATGGCGCGCCGGACGCGACCCAGCACATCGGAAGCAACGGCCCTCGCCTTCTCTGCGCCGCAGCGAAGGACCCCTTCGACATAGGTCGGGTCCGACGCGAGCAGGCCCCGCTTTTCCCGCAGCGGCGCGAAGAATTGCCAGGCCGCTTCAAATAGTTGCTTTTTGAAATCGCCATATCCCACGCCGCCCGCCCGGAAATTCGCCTCCATGGTCGCCACTTCCGAAGGGCCTGCCACCAACCGGTAAAGCGCGACGATGGTCGAGCCATCCGGGTTTTTGGAGCCTTCCACCGGGGTGGAATCGGTCACGATGCTCATGATTCTCTTCCGAAACGCTTTTTCCGGCGCAAACAATTCCACGGCGTTATCGTAGCTTTTACTCATCTTCTGACCATCGACACCCGGCACGGTTGCCACCTCCTCGCGGATACTCGGCTCGGGAATCTTGAAGAGATCGCCAAATTGCAGGTTCATCTTCACCGCGATGTCCCGGGCCACTTCCAGGTGCTGCTTCTGATCCCGCCCGACCGGCACCAAGTCGCTCTCATAAAGCAGAATGTCGGCCGCCATTAGCACGGGATAAGCAAAGAGCCCGTGCGTGGCCGGCAACCCCCGCGCCAACTTGTCCTTGTAAGAATGGCAACGCTCCAACAACCCCATCGGGGTCACCGTCGATAAAATCCAGGCGAGCTCATTCACCTCGGGCACATCCGATTGACGGAAAAAAACCGACCGCTCAGGGTCAAGGCCGCAGGCCAAAAAGTCGAGGGCCACCCCATGCACATATTCACGCAACACCCTCGGGTCGTGCACCGTGGTTAACGCATGATAATCGGCGATAAAATAATAGGCGTCCCCCGCCAGTTGCAGTTCAATCGCGGGCCGCATCATCCCAAAATAATTGCCAAGATGCAGCACGCCGCTGGGTTGGATGCCGGAGAGAATGCGGGCCATGGGAACTTCATGCCACCCTCCCGCACGCCCGCTGTCAAGCATCCCGCTTCTGCCAATTTTCCCGCTTTTCCCCACCACGCTCTTTGATACTCTCAAACGATGCGTCTTTCGAAACGAGGGGAATATGCGCTGCGCGCGCTGATTGATTTCGGCATCGCCTCTGAGCTGGGGCGGCCTCTGATCCGGGTGAGCGAGTTGGCAGAAAAAGAACGGCTTCCGCTCAAATTCCTGGAGCAAATCCTCCTCCAACTCAAAACCCACGGCTATCTCGACACCAAACGGGGGGCGCACGGCGGATACCGGCTGCTTCGACCCATGGCGGAAATCCGTTTCGGCGATGTCATCCGCCTGATCGACGGGCCCCTCGCTCCCATCGGCTGTGTCAGCCAGACCGCCTATGAAAAATGCACCTGTCCCGATGAAGAACATTGCGGGCTCCGAATGTTGATGGCCGATGTCCGCAACGCCATCGCCGGAATTCTCGACCAATACACCCTCGCCGAAGTGGTCGAAATTACCCTGCGCCGCATGCGGAAAGATGCGGTGCCGATTCCGTTCATGGTGGAAGAATTCTTCCCAGGCAGCGAAAGCGCCAAACCTCCGACACCGAAACGCCGCCGTCGCCCCGCCCAAGTCCCTCCGGGAGGCACCCCGCCCCCTTTGCCCTCCCGCTCCCCTCTGGAGACGGCGGCCGTTGCCCGTGAATCATCCCCCGTGGCGCTCCGCGAGCTGCGGGGGGCTTGGAGCCAGTTGATGGCCGAGCAGGGTGGGTTTCGCGATGTGCCCCTCGCCGATCTGGCTGACCAGCTTGAATGGACCCTGAAAAAATTACATCGCACGGTGCATCTCGCCCTCTCCCGAGGCGAGGCCACCCTTCGCCGCGCCGCCACTGC
>CAZSPO010000123.1:0-9535 GCA_964608775.1 uncultured Chthoniobacterales bacterium
AAATTACCATGGGCTCGCCGGTTGAAAGGACACGCGTCAGTTCCTGCAACTTCGAGAATCGTAGGCGCGAATGAGCGCGATGTGGGGAGCCGAATGCGCGAAATGACAGGAACCTGGATCATCGTCCCGGATCCATCAGTCGCCGCCACGAAAGAATTTCCCGATGGAACGCCTGGTGCGCTCTGGGAGGGAGGCGGGGTTGCTCTGGAAATCGGCTCCGATCCGGTAGCTGTCGTGCTGGTTACAGAGCACTTTCGGAATGAGAGTGCGTGGCAGGGTGTCGGTGTAAGAAGTCTCGTCGTGAAAGCATCCGTTACGGGCAAGCAAGCCGGCGCGATGGCAAAGGGTGGCTGTTTCCATTGCGACAGCTTCCCGAGAGGGATCTGCCGCCCCCGGACGCAGTTCCCTTTATTCACCAAGACAAATCACCGATTTAACAATCTTTCTGAACCTGAAGCATCGGTTCAGGTCGGTGCACGCCCTGGGGTCGCCAGAGTCCTTCCACCCTCCAACCGAGGAGATCGGCGCAGAACCATTGAATGCTGAGCCACATTTCGGTTCCTTGCAGACTCGGAATCGCGTTGAGCCGGGTGTCGAAGGCAAAACCGTGGTTTGCACCCCATTGGGACATGCTGCGCTCCAACCAATGGGTGGCTACCGCCCCGGCTTCCGAACGCCGGTAGTCCGTCTGCCGAAGACAAAGCCAAAGCGGATGGATAATGTCCAATACAGAGCAAGCAGTCGGGATACCCGCTGCAAAGGCACGTGGATCAGAGGCATGGGCCAGCACGGTGTCGATGGTCCGTTCGGGATACGGTAGCGGCACATTCCATTGGGCGTAACTTCCCCGCGTCAGCCGGTAAAATCCATTGACTGGCTGCAACCATCCCTGCTGCGCAGTCGGGTCTCCCCACATGCCGGTCTGCGAGTTGCAGTTGAGGTGCAGCCAACCGAACAGCTCCTCCACATGAGCCCGGATGCCATGCACCATTTGGTTGAAGGCCAGCGCCGTTGCGTAATGATCCACCCATGAACCTGCACCCCATGCACCATCCTTCCAGGGGAGCGCCCTCAATACATCCAGCAAAGCGTCGCCCCGCAGCTTTGCCGCGACGTGAATGGGATGCTCCATTTGTTGCCCCAGAATTCTGTTGGAGTAGCCGATGACCATGGCTCCGTAGCCCAAGCCTTGCGGCTCGGTCATGCGGCGTATTCCCCTGTCCTGCAAGGCCTCCTCCAAGGAGGAAAACGATTGTTCCCCTTTCGACAAACCAGTCACCGGGTCCTGATAGAAGCGGATCTTCTCAGCAAGACTCTCCCGGGACCAACGTGGGGGCTCCATCCCAAACATGACCGCGATCTCCGCATAGTCACCCCAGCGGCGGACGTCCAACCGTTGATTCGGTGAACCGAGCGGTTCACGGGTCTCGGGATGGAGAAAGTGTGTCAACACCTGGGGAATCTCGCCCCGCACCCGGCTAACATACTCTGCCCACTGCTTCTTTAGATCCGCTCCAGAGGGCGGGCCGGCGGCCTTTTTAGTCTCTCTGCGATCCCGCAGCTTTTTCGCCGGATTGCCACCGAGGATCGACCACGCCTCCACATCCTTTGTCACTATCGCACCCGCTGCAATCACACTGTGGCTCCCCACCTTCACCCCATCCACAATGACCGCGTTCGCCCCGATCCAGACGTCATCCCCAATCTCTATGCCCTGGGACTCGCAGCCTTGTTCGTAAATCATCCGGCTCGTATCCGCAAAGATATGATTCATTCCAATGATCTGCGCGCCGGTGGCGATGCGAACTCCGTTGCCCATGTGAACAGTCCCGCGCACCACGGCCCCCGCATTGAGAGTGCAATGCCATCCGATCACGACATTCCCTCCCACCTGGCATTCACTGCCGATGCAACTGCGGTCGCCCACTTGCAGACGCCCCCGATTGATGGTCGCCATCTCGCTGATGAAGACATCGCTGCCCACGATCAACTCCAGGCCCCGACGTATGGCTAAGACTTGCTGATAACGCTTTTGTCGCTCCCGCTCGATCGCATTTGCCCCCTTGGCAAAGGCCCATGCCTCGCGGTCAAAACGTCCCGGCCTCGGTTCCCAGGCCGTCAGGCTGTTCGCGGCAGCCAGCGCAAACAGATCATTTGTCTCCACAGCATACCGGCGGAGATAATCGCGGTGCAGGACGACCTTTTCAGCCCATTCCGGTCGACCCACTTCATTGACCGACTCTCCAGGATCGGTCTCCATATCCACAAACGACTCTTCAAATCCATCACATCCTTCCTGTCGATAGACACAGTATTTGTAGCGGGCACTGCGGACCATCCTGCCTTCCACGATCGGTTGGATCCCCGCGACTTCGGCTCCCTGGGCAAATTTTGTGGCCGTCACCACATACTCACGTCCACCCGCGGATTCAGCCAAAGCATTCAACCCAGGGAACCCGCCATCCAGCTCTATCGATGCTGCTGCACAGAGGGTCGGGAGAAGATCCACTCCGGTGTGAATGAGTTTGGTTGAGCGTGCCGGCTCCACTTGGCCCGGCCATTTGATGATAAAAGGCACACGAACTGACTCGTCAATCAGGACGGTCTTCTGATTCCACCGGTGCGCTCCCTGCGCATCGCCATGATCCGACAGGAAAACGATCATCGTCTCCTGCGCCAGACCACGCGAATCCAGATGGTCGAGCAACTTGCCGATCTCGGCGTCCACCTGCTCGATCATACGATAATAGGCCCAGCGATATTCCCGCCATTCCTTTTCTCCGAACCCTGCCACCGGAAACATGGCAGAGGCCTGATAGGCGATCCGCGCATTCGCGATCACTTTTGGCTCATCGAGTTGGGGCGCGTGATTTTTCTTCAGGGGAGGACAGGCCTCCAATGAAGGAGCTGCAGCCACATTCCCATCTGGCAATTCTTGATCGGCACCGGAGGCGGCATTGCGTGCCCATTCACAGATATTGTGTGGATTGTTGTAAGATGCGACCAATAGAAACGGTGCCTCTCTCGGTTCATCGATAAACTGCGCCGCTGCTGTCACATTTCCCGCATCGGCACCGTTGGCCCTGATGTTGGCCGTGTAGCGGAATCCATGCTGCTCCCGCTCCGACTCCACGCGAAAGCCAAAGTGCCACTTGCCTACATAGCCGGTGTCATAACCCGCATCGGCAAAAATCCTCCCAAGACAGGGTTGCCCCGCCAAACTATCATTCGAGTTTTCGATCACGCCAGATTGGTGCGGATAACGACCGGTCACCATCGAGGTGCGGGACGGGACACAGAGCGGATGGGCACAGGTGGCGCGTTCGAAGAAGAGACCCTCGCGGGCCAGTCGATCCAAATGCGGGGTCTTCAGATACTTGGAGGTCTCCTCCGAAGCAAATGCGACCGCATCCGCACTCTGCTGGTCGGTAATGATTACTACAATATTGGGTCTCTGCATAGTGAACGCCTCCTTCCTGTATTTATGAATGGGCTCCTAAGTCCGCAATCGGAACCCATTGCCGCGTTTCCCACGATTCCATGCCTTTCTCCGCTAGTTGCACTCCCTTGGCGCCCTCCATCAAATCCCAGGGGAAAGGCTCATTTAATACGACATGACGCAGGAACAACTCCCACTGCGCCTTGAAGGCGTTGTCATAGGTTTCCTGTTCAGGGACCTTTGCCCATCCCTCAAAAAACCGGATCGGCTGGTCGATATCGGGATTCCAAACCGGCTTGGGGGTATTCCCATAGTGCTGGATCCAGCAGTCGCGCAGACCGGCAACGGCAGACCCATGGGTGCCATCGACCTGCAGGGTCAATAGATCGTCCCGGCGCACCCGCACGTTCCAGGACGAGTTGATATGGGCGATCACGCCGCCCTCCAACTCAAACGTGGCATAAGCGGAGTCATCTGCCGTGCAACGGTAGGGCTTTCCGGCTTCGTCAATGCGTTCCGGCACATGGATCGCACCGAGACAGGAGACCGCTTTGACCCGGCCAAAGACCTGCTCCAGGACATAACGCCAGTGGCAGAGCATATCGACAATAATGCCACCTCCCTCTTCTTTGCGATAATTCCAGGAAGGCCGCTGCGCGGGGATGTTATGACCTTCAAAGACCCAATACCCGAACTCTCCGCGGATGGAAAGAATGCGGCCGAAAAAGCCCTGCTCCTGCAGGCGCTTGAGCTTCTGGATGCCAGGCAGCCAGAGCTTGTCCTGCACGACTCCATTCTTTACCCCCGCCCGACGGCAAATCTCCGCTAGTTGGATGGCATCAGCTGTTTTGATTGCGGTCGGTTTTTCACAGTAAACATGCTTGCCTGCAGCAGCGGCCCGCTTGACCGCGTCAAACCTCCGCAGGGTGGTCTGGGCATCGAAATAGACGGAATACGCCTCGTCGCTCAGGCAGGCCTCCAAGTCCGTCGTCCATTTAGAAAAGCCAGACAAGGCACACAACTCCTGCAGTTTTTTCTCATTCCGCCCGACCAAGATCGGATCGGGCATGATCGTTTGGCTGTCTGAAACCCGCACGCCGCCCTGGTCGCGAATCGCCTTGATAGACCGCAGCAGGTGCTGATTCTTCCCCATCCGCCCGGTCACCCCGTTCATGATGATTCCAACTCGATGTTCATTCATTATACTGTTTTTCATTTTTTGTATTCTGACTCTATTTACGTGTTTTTTGAGTAAGTCTCAGCATAGGCCTCCTCGATGGCATCGAGAAAGGTGACCGGATCCCGGCCCCACCATTTTTTGGAAAAAATCTCCACTTCGCGGAGTCCTCCTTCCTTGAAAAATGTTGTCCTCCCGACAGAGCGATCAATCTCGCGGAGGGCGATACAGCCCTCGCCCATGATCCCCCGGTCCTGCAGGAGGTCTTCCATGTCCGGCTTGAAATCGCAGACATGGTAGGCGAACAGCCGCCCGGCCTCGGCAATACGCTGGATCTTCTGCTGCAAGCGCCGCTCCCACCAGATATGATAAACGTCCAGAGCAATCCCCACCGCCGAGTCGGCGAGGACGTCGCACAAAGCCATGGCATCGTCGAGACAGGCGATGGCCGAGCGATTGCCCGCATAGACCGGATGCAATGGCTCGATGGCCAGTTTGATCCCCGCTTCCTTTGCGCGCGGAAGCAGCTTGCCGATGCCTTCCAGGATTTGTTCAAAATTTTCATCAGGTGTTTGCGGCGGCGTCGCCCCACACACGAGGACCAGCATGGGAAGGCTGAGGGCTTCACATTCGGCCAAGGTTTTCACATTCTCCTCCAGTCCAGCCGCCCGCTCATCTGCAGTCCGTCCGGTAAAAAATCCCCCGCGCACATAGCTGACCCCCTTAAGTCCGCTATCGATCAACGCCTTGCGCACCCGTGGCAGACTTTTCCCCGCGACCGTTTCCCGCCAGATGGAGATTCCACCCAAGCCTCGGCGCGCATAGTTCTCGATGCAGGCATCAATGGACCACTGTTTGGTGGTCATCGTATGCAATGCCATGCCCTGTAGCAGATCCCCCCTCATGTCGTCCCTCCCGGAATCAAGCAACCGCCGATGCGTAACTGCAGCGGCTCCTCAAAGCGCTCGACCACTTGCTTTACCAACCACTCCCCTGCCTTGATCCCAAAAGTAGCAACCGGCATATCGACCGTGGTGATGAGGGGATAACTCAGTGCCCGCACGGGAGAATTGTCAAAGCCGGTAATCGAAACATCCCCGGGCGTTTGGACTCCCAAGCGCTGCAATCGCTGCATGAGCGAGAGCGCTGTCAGATCGTTATAACAGAAGAAAGTATTCACCCCGCGCCCCAACAGCCCGGACAGATCATCCTCCCGCATGGCATCAGGCTTGGAGAAAGTTACCACATCCTTGCGCAGGTCAAAGGCCACGCCAGCCCGCTTGAGCGCATGTTTCAGTCCGGCCCGGCGTTCGCTCAGGACTTCCGATTTTTGCCCCAGTTGGATAAAGGCAGGACAGATGGATGGTCGGCGCGATAGGAGGTGCTCCACCAGCAAACCCATCCCCGCATCATGATCACCTGCCACGTAGTTAGCCTCTTCTACCGCTCGATTAAGAAAGATAAAAGGCACACCGCGCTCCTCCAATTGCTCCATGACCTCCCCGCCAGGTTTGCAGAAAGCAAAAATAAACGCGTCAACATCCCCACCTTTTTTATGCGAAAACGCTTCAAAGCCGGACGTTAAAGCTTCGGGAATCAGTTGGACCCGGCACGGATTCGCCCCTTTTCGAATTGCTTCCGCAAGCTCACCAAAGTCATAGAAAAGCTGGAGCGAACGATCCACACGACCGCCGGGCAGGACGATCTTGACCGTCAAAATGGCTCGCTCTCGCTGTTTGCGAATCCGGCGTTGGCTATAACCCATCTCCCCGGCTTTTGTCTGGATCGCCTGGACCAATTGTTCCTCAATCAGACGACTCCCGTTTAACCCCCGCGAGACGGTGCTTGCGGAGACGCTCAAAGCCTTGGCGATGTCATAAATGGTGACTTTCATGGGTTGGCGATCGGAGCGTTTCAGCAGGAGCGGGAAAGGTCGTACCCCAACCGGTGTGCACAATCTTTCATCATTTCGGCCTCCCACGCGGGACGCTTTGCCGACCCGGGATGCGTAAGGTCGCTGGGAATCCTCCCCAGCAAATGCTGAAAGACCGCACAACTATGTTTGTAAGCCGGGACCTCCTTTCGAAATGCCACATTTCCCAGATACTGGAGTGCGTCCGCCAATGCATAATATCGAGCATCCCCCCCGGCCCAGAGCCGGTCGCGCTCCGCAAATTTCTCGGGACAAAACGCTGCTAACCCCAAGAGATAATCCGAGCCATATTCGATCATATTGATCCCCAAATCATTCCCCGTATAAATCCGGAAATCCGGGCGCACCTCATCACGAATCGCCAGACGCCGCATCTCCAATCCTCGATCCAGTGAAGAATGCTTGATGCCTTTCAGCTCAGGAATCGACATCAGCCCGCGCACCGTCTCTTCATCATAAATTATCCCATTGGGCGCGAAAACCTTGCCCAGCTCAAATCCCAGCACCGCAGGGTAACCACGGCAGACCGTACGATAAAGATCCACAATCTCCTCACTGCTCCAGGAGTGAAACCGTGTGGTCTGAAATAAAATCGGGGTGCCACCTTGCGCGACAATCTCATCCGCCTGCCGACGATACAAGTCCACCAAATCACCGTCCATTCCTTCCACAAAGACACCGGCGACAAACCCCACACCCGCCAAACGTTTGGTGGCAAAGTCCAGAATCGTTCGACGCTCGGCCCCAGAAATCAAATTGGCGTAGCCTGTGTCCATATTGATCGCACAAATTAGCCCGGCCTTCGTCGTTCGTTCGAGTGCGGTGCCGAAAGCATCCCAGGCAATCGTACCATCCCTCTCGAAGGGGAGCAGACAGGCCGCCATCCCTTCCGGTTTTCTGCGGAACCTTAATTGACGACTCCACTCTTCAATGGGCGCCGCCGATTCCGTTGCGTTCTCTTTATCTTCCATCGCATGCTCGGTCATATAGGTTGCATGCAATAAATAGGATTGTTGTTGCATGCAACTGCAAATTCGAATTTATTTTTCCGCATGAACCCTTCCCGTCATATCCTCGCCTTTCTCTCCAGACAGGCCGCCGATCAAATCTACGGCCCCGAGATCCGGGGCACCTTCCACGCCCGCTCCGCCTCCGACCCGTTCCGCTACGATGGAGACTGGAAACAGGCTACTGATGCGGCTTTGGCTCAATGCAACGTTCTCCTCGGCGGCTGGGGCACCCCCTGGCTTGGTCCCGATTTGCTGGCGAAGCTGCCCCGATTGGAACTTGTCCTTTACGGGGCGGGTTCACTGCGCCCGATCGCCTCGGAAGCCCTTTGGGAGCGTGGCATCCCCGTGTGTTCCGCCGCATCGGCCAATGCCATTCCAGTCGCCGACTTCGCGCTGGCACAGATTATCCTTGGCTTGAAGCAAGCCTTTCAAACAAGAGGCCTTCATCCAAACGAGGCCAAAGCCAAGCTCGAATCTCAGCCGCTCCATGGCACCTTCCGCTCCAAGGTGGGGCTGGTCTCACTTGGCAATATTGGCCGTCTGGTTGCCAAAAAGCTGCAAGCCTTTGACGTAGAAGTCGTGGCTTTTGACCCCTTCGCCTCTCCCGATCTGGCCCGCGAACTCCGGGTCAATCTGGTCGACCTCGACACGCTCTTCAGCACCTGCCACGCGGTCTCGGTACACACCCCGAACCTACCGGAAACGCGGGGCTTGATCGGGTATTCGCACCTCATCGCCCTGCCGCGAGGGGCGGTCTTTATCAACACCGCACGGGGTCCCATCATCCGGGAAGCCGAAATGATCCAAGTCCTCCAGGAGCGCCCGGATATTCAGGCCCTGCTGGATGTCACCGATCCCGAGCCCGCCGCCCCAGACTCACCGCTGCGCCAACTTCCCAACGCCTTTCTCACCCCCCATCTGTCGGGGTCTCGCGGACTCGAATGTCGGCGGATGGGCGAATACATGCTTCGTGATCTGGAGAACTATCTCCATGGCCGCCCGCTCACCTGCCAAGTCACCCACCAACAATTCCTGCGCAACGCCTGAGGCAACCCCTCGTGATTTATACGGGCTAACAGGGGCTAACAGGGGCTAACAGCTATGCTCATTCCAGGTCTCGTATCCATTACCTTTCGCAAACGCAACCCCTCACAGATCGTGGAGCTTTGCCGGGAGAACGG
Organism: uncultured Chthoniobacterales bacterium; assembly: GCA_964608775.1. Lineage (GTDB taxonomy): Bacteria > Verrucomicrobiota > Verrucomicrobiia > Chthoniobacterales > CAZSPO01 > CAZSPO01. Next base: position 8,741 of record CAZSPO010000123.1, read on the forward strand.
TCTCTGCGCGATCGAATGGGGAGGCGACGTTCATGTCCCCCATGGCGACTTCGCACGCGCGGAAGAAGTTCGCCGCCTGACCCTCGACGCCGGGCTATCCATCGCGGCTTACGGCGCCTACTATCGCTGTGGCGTCAGTGAAGCCAGCGGGTTGTCATTCCAGACCGTCCTTGAAACCGCAGTCGTGTTGGGTGCCCCCTCCATCCGCGTCTGGGCTGGCAACCAAGGCTCGGCCGCCAGCGACCCTTCCTACCGCCAGCAGGTCGCCAAAGACTGTCATCGCATCTGTGCTCTAGCGGAACAGCGCCACATCAAAGTCGCCCTCGAATATCACAACCATACCCTCACCGACACCATCGACTCCTGCTTAGAGTTGTGCCACGCCGCCGACCATCCCAACCTCCAGACCCTCTGGCAACCCCGCGCCGGCCAAGCCGCTGCATCGGGAAGCCGTCAGCTTGCCCTGTTGAGCAACCGTCTCCTCAACATCCACGTCTTCCATTGGACGACCGAAGCGCCCACCCGACGTCCCCTTGCCGAAGGATTCCCACTCTGGACCCAGTGGATCAACCACCTCAAAAGATCTCACCGCACCCACCATCTCCTCCTCGAATTCGTCCGCGGGGACACCCCGGAGTCTCTGGCAGAAGATGCCCGAGCCCTGCTGGAAATGTTGAAATCCGGCACAGCCTCCCAGTGGTAGCTTTCTCGGAGCCGCGCTCCCATGGCTGGATGAAACCGCCCGATGGAAGCTCGATGAGCGATCGATCTCAGAATTGGAACGTGACTTGCAAT
>CAZSPO010000124.1:0-9514 GCA_964608775.1 uncultured Chthoniobacterales bacterium
CTTGCTGGTCGAGGGCACGGGCGAACCGCCCGATGGCCGTCGTTTTTCCCGCCCCGAGAAAGCCCCCGATCATGATGTAACGCGCTTTGTCGATCATCGCGGTTGATTCAACGTTCGGCACCGGCTTCCTCCTGGTTCTGCATGCGGGTGATGGTGCTTTCGAGCAGGGCGACATAACCATGCACGTCAAGGTGATCCGGTTCCGGTGTGCCGCGCACGCTATACAGCCACCCCGCCAAGTAAGGATCAGACCGGACGATGCAGGCATCCGCCGCGATCAAGGGGTTCATGCCCGCAAAGTTCCCGTCCATCACGGCATATACATCGCTCGCGGCTTTGAATCCCTCTACCCATCCGATCGTTTCCCCCGGTTTCATCGGACTGCCAACGGGTGCGGGAAATTCGGCCTCGACCAATTCCCCCAGCATGCGGGTGGCAAACTTGGTAAATCCAACCCGCCAAAGGCCCGCTTCTTCGGGGACTTCCGCCATCCAATAATGGGCTTTCGAATACCGATACGACGCAGGAAAACGGGCGGAAAATCGGGCGTGTTTGAATCGGACTTGTTCCATGCGGTTCCCCAGCGGACTTCGCAGACCGTGGTGTGAAACCGCCGCAGGGTCAAGGGATGGAGAAGCAAACGGGGGAGGTTCCCTTTTTACCCTCCGACCGCGACCGGCTCTTCTAGCAACCCGAGAGTCGCTTGCACCCGGGTGGGGTCGAGCGTCCTAGGAGAACAGTCGGCCCGCAAGCTGAGGGCAGCGGCGGCTCCGGCAGCGGCTCCCACCGCGATCATGATTTTTTGGACGCGGTAAGAAGCATGCGCCTCGTGCGAACCGCTGATGCAGCGACCGGCTAAAAGGAGATTCTCCACCCGCTTCGGCACCAAACATTCGTAAGGAATGTCGTAAGGCCGGACGCGAGCCGCCGTTTTTTCGGCTTGGCCACCGCCGTCCGGGTTATGAATGTCGACCGGAAAACTGGCGTTGCGCACGATGGCGGATGGCCATTTCCTTCCGGCTAACAGATCGTCCAAAACCAAATAGTGTTCCCCGAGAAACCGGCGGGTTTCGCGCACCCCGATCACCGAGGGCATGTGAGAAATATAACAATCCTCGTAACCCGGCGCATGCGTTTGAAGAAAACGATGGACGGCGAGGGCCTGGCGGCGACCCTCGATTTCCGCGCGCGTGATATCGGCGACCTGGGTGCCATCCACATAGTTGATTTGCGTGGCATTGACCACTCGCTCGCCGGGCATGGCTGACTCATAGACCCGGACCACCGACACCCGTTTGGGCAACGCGCCTTCGGCTTCTCCCCGGTGACAAATCTCGTGCCAGGTGCCGCCGGGCAGGTCGATTTTGTGGGCGTTGTCCTCACTCAAACAGATTAGCGCCCGCGATTTATCCACGCCGCCCACCCGGAACATAATCGTCATGGGCTGCAATAGACCGTCTCTTTTGCGCCCTTTCTCAAACGGCACCCCGGCTCCAAAAGCCACGTCGCCATCCGCCGTGGCGTCAATGACCCGTGCAGCGTGCAATTCCAGCTCCCCTTCCTTGCACAAAATTCGGATGCCCCGAATCGTATCGCCATCCATCACCGGCCCGGTCACCCAACTGTGGAGGAGCAATTCGACGCCGGCGCGTTCGAGCAAGTCGTAATAGGCGAGATCGAGCAGCTCCCAATTCTGGCCGCAGGCCCCGAAAGCGTGCAGGACTTCCGTCACCACTGAGGAGCGGACGCTGCCCATGAGGGGGTTGACGATGCTCGTCACGCCGGCTCCCCCAATCCGGCCCCAACGCTCAATCAAAAGGGTGCGCGCCCCTTCGCGGGCAGCGGAAAGGGCGGCGGCAATCCCGGCGGGACCGGCCCCAGCGACGAGGACATCGACTTCACGATACGGCTGGGTGGCGGAAGAGAAGGGCGTTTGCATGTGGATCAGGTAAGCACTGTAGCAGTTGGGAGCGGTAGAAATTTCGTCAAAATGAATAGTAGAAATGTCAGCTATTTGGGCGATGATGGGCTATTGTGGAGGCGGAAAGTGCACCATGGCTGGCTCGGTTCTTTTCCGTTTTGGAGGAGACCGGCCCGTTGCGGATGAACATGGAGGATTATTTGGGTATCTTGGCGGACATCCCGGGGATGGCCGTGGAGGAGGCATTTGGGGCGCATACCTGCGATTTTTGTCAGCACGCAAAGCGGCAGGGGTTTCGGGATTGTTTTGCGAACAAACGGGCGGTGAACCGTTTGCTGCAACGGCGACGGCGACCGATCCAAGGGCTCTGCCACCTGGGTTTGACCGATTTGGTGCATCCAGTGGTGGTCGACGGAGTCTGCGTGGCCGGGCTCTTTTACGGCTCCATCGTGGTGGCCGGGACCGAGGAAGAGGGGCGTCAACGGATTCTCGCTTACTGCCGTCGCAAAGGGCGTCCGGCTGAGCCGTATCTCGCGCGACATCGGGCAGTGCCGGTGGTGCAACCGCATGAGTTGGCGGGGTATCGCGAGCGGCTTGCCCTGGCGGCTGAGATCATCACCCGCTTGATCGAGGCCTCCGGCCTGCCCCTCAGCCGATACCGTCAGGAACCGGATGCCCAGACCGTGCGCGAGCGAGCTGGCTGGCCGCTGGTCCTGCAAGCGGCGGTGCGCATGATCGACCGGGCCTATCCCCAGCGGCTCGATCGGCGGGCCGTCGCGCAGCACGTCCGGTGCAATCCGAATTATCTCAGCGGTCTCTTCACCCGCCATCTCGGCATCGGCTTCCGCGAGTATTTAAACCGGGTGCGCCTCGGGCGGGCGCAGCGACTGCTCCGGCATACCGGCCTGGGTATTGGCGAAATCGCCTTCGCGGTCGGGTTTGAAGAGGCGAGTTATTTCAACCGCCGCTTTCGAGAAGCCACCGGGCAGACCCCCACGGAGTTCCGAAAGCAGCGTTCGGTTGCCAGAGCCGGATCAGCCGAATAGAACTCTACGACGATCGCCATCAAGCAAGCGCGCGCGATTTCCATTGAAGATTACCTTGCGGGCGAGGAAATGAGCGAGACGAGGCACGAGTATCTCGGTGGTTCTGTTCATGCCATAGCCGGCGGCAACAACCGGCATGGAGCGATTGCAACCAACGCCCTCGGATTTTTGTTCACGCATTTGCGTGGCAAAGCCTGTCGTTCCTTCGGAAGCGATACCAAGGTTCGCATTCAGCATCCCGATCATCCTCGCTTTTATTATCCCGACGGGATGGTGGTGTGTGAGACGAACGATCCCTCCGAACATTTCCATGGAATCACCGTTAATCTGGACGCGACCTCACCGTCGAGGGAGGCCGCTGCCGCGCCCAGCCTAGGGAAGCAGGGAGCACCGTATCGCATCGACTCAGCTCATCGCTTTTGCCGAGTCAATAATGGCCCCCATCGGACGGAGCGACGGAGCCGTGGCAGATCGCTTCGCAGGCCGCCCAATTGACTCCCAATCGGGTGACTCCCAGTTGGAGGAAAGCTTCGGCTTGAGCGCGGTCGCGGATCCCACCGGAAGCCTTGATCTGGATCTTGCCTCCCGCCGCTTCGAGCATCGCCACAATCGCCTCCTCGCTGGCTCCCGGGCCGTTGAAACCGGTGGAGGTCTTGACGAAATCCGCGCCGGCTTCAATCGAACAGGCGGTCAACTGCCGGATGGTCGGCTGGTCGAGTTGGGCCGTTTCAAAAATCACCTTCAACGGAATCCCGGCCGGTCGGGTGACGGCGGTCACCGCCCGGATATCGGACGTGACAAGCTCCCAGAAGCCGGAGCGGGCCCAGCCATAATTGCTGACCATATCAATTTCATCGACCCCGAGCGCCCCATAACGGCGGGCCTCATCGGCTTTCGAATCGGGGAGGCCGCAACCGTGAGGAAAGCCGAGCACCACACAGACCCCGGTCTCGGAGCCGGCGCAGCATTCGCGGGCGAGCGACAGATCACAGGGTCGAACACAAACCGTGGCCGTTCCGAGGCCCACGCAGGCGCGGATGGCGGCGACGGCTTCGTCCCGGGTGGTTTCGGGTTTTAAAATAGCGGCGTCGAGATAGCGGGCAATCGACATGGGGCGAGAGGGGATCAGTGATAGCGGGATTCGGTCTGCCATAGATCGGGGTTGGGACCGAGATGGGCTTTTACCGGTTCAGTGGCCTCCGCCAGTTCCGCCAGGGCCTGGGCATCGAGAGAAAGCGAAGCCGCGCTGGCGTTGGAGGCAATCTGGGCCGGGGAACGGGCTCCGACGATCACGGTGGAAACGGCCGGTTGGCTGGCCACCCAAGCGAGACTCACCGCTTCCATCGGCTGCCCTAAACGCTCGGCCACAGCCCGGATTCGGTCTAAGGCCGCAAAGGTGGCCGTTTCGCAGCCCGGTTCGTGATGCCGGGTCTGTTCCCGATCACAAGAAAAATGCCGGGTGCGGGCGCGACCGGGGGGGACCTCATCGGCGGTGCGGAATTTACCGGTGAGAATTCCGTGGAGCAGGGTGCTGTAAGCGAGGATCCCCACCCCCTGCTCCCGGCAGAAGCCGGTGATAGCAAATTCGATGGCCCGGGTGAGCAGACTATAAGGAAGCTGATTGGAGGCGAGCGGCCCATGCGTCTGCCAGGCTTGCATGTCGGCCACACCGTAGTTGCAGACGCCGAACGCCCGGATCTTACCGGTGGCCTTCAATTTTTCCATCCCCTCCACCACCGAGGCGACGGGGAAATCCCGCTGGGGCCAGTGGAGTTGAAGCAGATCGATACGATCGGTTTGCAGCTGGGCGAGGCTCGTTTCGACCGAGGCTTCCATGGCAGCGATAGAAGAAATGTCGCCCGAGATTTTATCGGCGATCACCACTTGATCGCGGCGGCCCTTCAGGGCTTTACCCACGATGGTGGTCGACCGTCCGTCACCATAGGCGGGGGCGGTATCGAGACAGGTCATTCCATGATCCAAAGCGGCATGGATCGTCGCGATGGAGGCGGCTTCATCCTGGGGCCCCCAGGTTTTGTCGCCGGCAAAAGCCCAACAGCCAAGGGTGAGGAGGGAAACGTCGAGACCAGATGAACCAAGAGATCGGGTTTGCATGGCCTAACGCTACGCGGATTTCTGTGGCAAAGAAAATCCTGAAAATCAGGCAGCGGTGATGGGCAAAGCGGGTTGGGAAGTCGATTTGCCGGTCGATTTGCCAGTCGATTTGCCAGTCGATTTGCCAGTCGATTTGGCCTCCAATTCAGCGGTGATTTTCTGAACGGCCGCAGCGGCGGTCAGGCCGTGTTTGGTGCGCAAAATATCGACCTTCCCATGCTCAACAAATTCGTCCGGCCACCCGACCCGGACGACGGGTGTGGCGATGCCCGCATCATTGAGATGTTCGATCACGGCGCAACCGAAGCCGTTGTGAAGGACATGATCTTCGATGGTGCAGATCACATCGACGCTTCGGGCGAAGAATTCGATCGTCGTCGTGTCGAGCGGTTTGATCCAGCGAGGGTTGATCACGGCGGTTGAAATCCCCTGGGCTTCTAGCTGGGTGGCCGCGTCGAGGGCCAACTCCATCATGTTGCCGAGTCCGAAGATAGCGGCTTGTTTGCCATGGCGAACGACTTCGGCCTTGCCAATTTCGAGTTGTTTGGGGGTTTCCTTCGGTTTCGCGCCCGTGCCGGGCCCCCGGGGATAACGAACGGCGATCGGGCCATCATGGTAATTCACCATCGTCCAAAGCATATCGGCGAACTCCTCCTCATCTTTGGGCTGGCAGAGGACGAAATTCGGGATATGCCGCAGATAGCCGATATCAAAGAGACCGTGGTGAGTCGGGCCATCATCGCCGGAGAGTCCGGCGCGATCCATGCAAAGGGCGACGTTCAGATTTTGCAGAGCGATATCATGAATAATCATGTCGTAAGCCCGCTGCATAAAGGTCGAGTAAATGGTGAGAAACGGTTTGTATCCTTGGGTGGCCATCCCGCAGGCGAAGAGAGCGGCATGTTCCTCCGCAATGCCGACATCAAAATATTGACCCGGCAAATCCTTGGCGAATTGGGTGAGGCCCGTGCCGCCGGGCATGGCACCGGTGATCGCCACCACTCGATTGTTTTGGCGGGCGAATTTCGTGAGCGACCTGCCATAAACCTCCGAGAAAGTGGCCTGCGAAGCTTTCGGCGTTTCGCCCGTTTCAACATGGTATTTGGCGAGTCCATGGAATTTGTCGGGCTGCTGAATCGCGGGTTCGAATCCCCGACCTTTTTGGGTCAGGATATGGAGAATAACCGGCTCGTTCTGGGTTTTGAGGAATTCAAACGTGCGAATGAGCGTTGGAATGTCGTGGCCATCAATTGGGCCATAATACCGGAGGCCCAGTTCCTCAAAAATGACGCTCGGCAACAGAAGATGTTTAACCCCTTCCTCAAATTTTCCTACGAAGTCGCGAACGGCGGTTCCCCCGATTTTTCCGAGGAAATTCGCGGCTTGCTCGTGAAGATGGGCGTAGGTCGGGCTGGTTGCGATCCGGTTGAGATAGCTGGCGATAGCCCCGACATTTTTTGCGATCGACCATTCGTTATCGTTCAGGACGACGATGAAACGCTTGGTGGTTTCCACCACGTTGTTCAGCGCTTCGTAAGAAATCCCGCAGGTAAACGCGGCATCCCCGGCCACCGCGACCACATGTTCATCGCCACCGGACATGTCGCGGGCGGCTGCCATCCCGAGGGCCGCCGAAAGGGCCGTGCCCGCATGGCCCGCTCCATAGCAATCATGCTCGCTTTCGGTTCGGAGCAAAAAGCCGTTGAGCCCTTCATACTGCCGAATCGTGTGGATCCGATCGAGGCGTCCGGTGAGCATTTTATGGACATACCCTTGGTGGGCGACATCAAAGACAAATTTGTCTTTCGGCGTGCTGAAAACGTGATGCAACGCGATGGTAAGCTCGACCACCCCGAGATTGGGACCCAGATGACCCCCGGTCTCGGAAAGGGTTTGAATAAGCGTCTCCCGAATTTCCTGCGCCACCTGAGGGAGACGATCTTCCGGGATGGCTTTGAGGTCGGCGGGCGTGCGGATGCTGTCAAGCAAGCGGGCGGTAGCGGTAGGTTCCATTTCCATATCAGTCAGGTGTGCAGGGTCAAAAAAGGGTGATTTCGTCGGGAACAGCCGGTTTCGAAACGACGGGACGGGCGGGGGCAGGACCGGCATTCTCCGCCTCTTCAACGGGGGGAGAAGCCGGATCGAATGGGGCGACGGCGGGAGCCGCTTCGGCATTGCGGGTGATGATTTCGACTCGGTGCCGCGCCTCCTCAAGGCGTTGACCGCAGACTTGGGAGAGCCGGATTCCCTCGTCGAAACGGGAGACGAGATCTTCCAACGGCAGCCGCCCATTTTCCATTTCGTCCACGAGCGATTCGAGACGGGTCATCGCCTGTTCGAAAGTGACGGTCTCGGAAGTGGAAGGTTGATCAGGGGGTTGGCCCATAAGTTCAAGGGTTAGAGCAAGGCACGAGAAGGTGAGCATGCAATAAAAAACCGGACGAATCGAGCGATTTCAGCCGGGAGCGCCACCAGGTGAAAAATGAGGTTTCGCCGCTATTCCCAGCGCTTACGGTCGAACAAGGCCAGGTATTGATTTTCTGGCGGCAGAGTAATCGGCACGGGGCAGGGAAAGTTGCGCAAGTTTGGGTTGGACCGGCTGATGAAGGGAGCCCACGGTTTCCACCGACCAAACATGACATCGAGCAACATCGGGGCGTTTGCCGAGTAAGGGGTAATGAGGAGTCCGACAATCGGCCCGCCCATCCGTCGGAAATCGCTGATTTCGGTAAACGCCTCGGGCGTGTTTGGGATTTGAAGGGTCCGACGATCCGCATACCACGCCACCGCCCAAGGGATGTCCGCGCTGACATTTTCCTGGCGCTCGGTGAGCTGGCCCATGATCGCGATGGCGGGGGGCAGGTACGGGGGGTAATTCACGCGCACAGAGTCCAGGAGCAACACCCGAAACATCGGCACGGCTGTCAGACCGAAGACGCCGATCAGCATCGCGATCCGGACGAGTTTGGCATACGTGGAAAAACGGGTGGTCAACACCAGCATGAAGGCGACGGCATAAAAGACGAACAAGGGCGTCACCAGAATTTGCAGCTGATTGGAATCCAAGACGCTTTTGCTCCCGCCGAAAAGCGACATGCCAAGGAGCAGCACAAGCCAGATCAAAACGATAGCCCACCGAAAGCTGGCCGTCCCCGGCCGCTTAAAGGGATGGAGCAAGGCCAGAAAGAAAAATGGCACAATCACCAGCCCGCCATTAAATTTAACGATCTCGACGATTTGATCGACAAACCCCATCACCGTCTTGCGAAAGAGAGCAAAAATGGAGAAACCCAGGTTGGGATCGACCCGGCTAAAAATCTCCCCGGCCTGACCCGTGGCTCCGCCTAAGATTGTGTAAAATCCTTTCCCCAGCGGCATCCCGAAAACCAGCTGGTTGCGGATGAGCCACGGGGCGAGCACCAGAAGATAAAGGCCGAGCATGAGGAGCGCCCAGAAACGCGAACGCCCAAACCCAAGGAGGATGAAGAGAAGCAAACCCAACATGGCCCAGACCACGAGCCCATGGGCCAAGGTGGCAAACCCCATCGCCACGGCGGTGAACCCCAACCACTTCTGCCAACCGCCCCCCCCTTCTCCCCGCAGAGAGATGGCCCGGAAAAGGGTGTTCATCCCTATCAAAAAGAAAAATAAAACCATCGGCTGCGCCAAGCCTGACATGGCGAATTGCCAGAACGGGGGGCAAAGCGCCATCAACAACGTCCCGGTCCATGCCACCCGTTCATCAAAAATTTGACGGGCCAACAACCAAGCGGCAAGAAAAGCTCCCAACAGAAAGAGAATCCCGACCGCAGCCACAATTCGGTCACCAGGAAAAATCAAGCTGTTCTGACCGAACCGCCACGATTCCACATCGAGGAATTTGAAGATCAGCCCGTTGGTCAACGACCAGAGCGGCGCGTGATACGTGTCGAGCAAAGGGCCGCTGATGGTTTGTTCGTCTCGTTGGTTGGCAAAATAAAAGTCAATCGGGCGGATGAATTGCGACGCCAATCCATTGCCCCGCGCAACTTCCCTAGCAATCTGGGCCTGGTCCATCCCTTCGGCAGCCGACAACCCCTTGAAACGGATGAACAACATAAACAACGCGAGGGTGACCAAAGCGGCCACGGCCGCCCCCACCCGAATCCATCTGCCAAGGCCTCCGGCTTCGAGGGCATGCACAAACCCTTGGACTCTCTCTTCTGAAGATCGATTCATGATGGATAAATAAGCCCTGTGTGGCGGGTTCTGACCGGATGGGAAGCACTCCCAACCGCCATCCCGCCCCGCGCCGACCCGCCTTTTCTCCCGCCTGATGCCGCAGGGCGCAAGCAGATTCCGAGTCGCTCGCCTCCCGCCTTGTGCGCCGCCCGCGAGATGCCCAAGCTCGGCCTTTGTGGAATCTGAACGCGCATGGGTGGTGACGGTCGAT
>CAZSPO010000125.1:0-9460 GCA_964608775.1 uncultured Chthoniobacterales bacterium
GAGCACTTCCTTGCCAAGGAAGATGTCGACGGTTCGAATCCGTTCACCCGCTCTCTGCCACCCTTGATTTTAGCCGACTTCTGCCGATTTTTCCGATTTTGCCCGATAGGTGAATGGTTCGGGAGGTCGGGGTCGATAAGAATGGCACTTACTTGAGGCAAGGTTTCGGGGCCATTGGGCACCATTGGGGTCAGGTAACAAATATTGACGTTCTGGCTCATGGTGGTGAATTGCGTCAATCATGGTCACCTAACGCTGACCCGTTTTTCCCCAAGCTTTGTTCCCCAAGCGTGATTAGGGGCAGAGCGGTCGCTCGCGTTATCCACCAAGCCGGGCGCGGGCGTCGGTTTCCAAGGCGGTCCAGAGGGTTTCCAATCCCGCTTGCACAGTTTGTTTGGCTGTCGCGAGTTCCGACGCGTCGAAGGTTCGTCCTTCCGGCGGTTTTGCGACGGCGAAAAGGTAATACTTGATCTTGGGTTCGGTGCCGGAGGCTCGCACCGCCACCCGAGAGCCTTCTGCCAAGTGGAAGATGGTCATTTTTTCTATGGGAATTTCTTCCCCTTCACAATCGAGATAAACGGTTTGATCGAAATCCTGCACCTCGCGCACCGCAATCCCGCCGATGTTAGCAGGAGGTTGGTCGGCATAGGAAGCGACTAGCTTGCGGATTTTTTCCGAACCGGACGCCCCTTCGAAGACCAATGAAGCATTTTTCTCTGCGTAATAACCAAACTGCCGATAAATCCCATCCAGATACGCTTCCAACGTGAGGCCCCGACTCTTCACCCAGGCCGCCAGTTCTACGAAGAGTAACGCCGCCATATTCGCATCTTTGTCCCGCACAAAGTCCGCCGCCAAATAACCATAACTCTCTTCCCCACCGAAAACGTAATAGGTCGAATGCTCGAGCCGGGCCACACGGGTCGCCTCTTCCGACAAATCGCGGTATCCGGCCCGCACCGATTCCGGAAGGGCCGCTTCATACAACCCGAGTTTGCGCCCGATGTATTTAAACCCGGTGAGGGTTTCCACGCATCGAATGCCGTAATGGTTGGCAATCGCTTTTTGCAGGTCGGTGGTGACGAAGGTCTTGATCAAGGCCGCGCGGGATTTGTTCGCATCCGTTAGCCATCCTTTTTCAAAGAGGGTTTCCGTCCGATAATAAGCGAGCATCGAACCGATCTGGTTGCCGGTGATAATCGTCATCTTCCCGTCCGCCGTGCGAATGGCCGCCCCCATCCGGTCGTCATCGGGATCGGTCGCGAGGAGGAGGTCAGCTCCCACGGCATCGGCCTCCGCGATTCCCATGGCGAGGGCCGAGGCATTCTCCGGGTTCGGACTGGGCACAGTCGGAAAACGTCCGTCCCCTTCCAATTGCGCCGCGACCAAGTGAGGGCGGACGCCGAACGATTCCAGCACCGGCACAATGATGACGGCACCGGTCCCGTGAATCGGGGTGTAAACGACTTTCACATCGGTGTTAGCCAGCAGTTCCGGGCGCATGATCACCGTCTTCAACCGCTCCAGATAAGCTTCGTCGAGCTCCCGCCCCAACAGGGTGATGGTCCCACGAACGGCTTCCGGGACCGGTTCAAACGCCTCGGATTTCGTCGCATTCACCTCTTCGATGATGCCCCGGTCATGGGGCGGCAAGACCTGAGCACCGTCGTGGAAGTAAACCTTGTATCCGTTGTCGTGCGCCGGGTTGTGGCTGGCCGTGACCATGACGCCAGCGTGCGAACGGGTGTGGCGAACGGCAAACGAGAGTTCGGGGGTGGACCGGTAAGATTCCACCAAAAAGACGTCGCACCCCATCTCGCTCGCCACGCGGGCGGTGAGTTCCGCAAAATCGCGGGAGAAATGCCGGGTATCATGGGAGACCGCGAGTCGGGCTCGTTCGGTGCGGCCTTCTGCGGCGAGCCATTTTTGCACGTAACGGACAAGGCCCTGGGTGGCCCGGCTGATGTTGTAAGGATTCAATGCGTTGGTGCCGACGCAGGCGAATTCCGGTCGTCCGAGCGGACCCGGCGTGCCGGTTTCCCGTGCTGCCACCCGTTTGCCAATGCTTCGTCCGCGCAATCCGCCGGTGCCAAAGGCGAGGGTACGAAAGAAGCGGTCGTTTAATTCTTCCCAAGCTCCCGCCGTTGCGAGCTCTTCAATCACCGCCGGATAGAGCGGGTCGCGGCTGCCATCAAGGAGCCGTTGGATATTGGCACGAGCGTCGGGGAGGAGGGAGCCGGATTGCAGGGCGTCAGCGAGAAGAGCGTCAAGTGGGGCGGTCATGGTGAGGAAGTGGGTTTTGAACCGTGAGCCAACCAGAATCGGTCGCATGACGCAATCGGTGCATTGGAACGATCTCGTCAAAATTGCGCGGACGACGGAGTCCAGATGCGTCAGGGTCAAGCCGGAGGCGTGTTTCCGGGTTGGACGGGATGCGATCGCGGGTTATGAGGGGGGGGCTTCTGATGCGTCCTATCCTTTGCACCCATGAATTTGCGCCGTTCCGCGGAGGGGTGGGGGTGGCGGTGCAAGAGATTGCGGGGGCTGGAGCTCGGCTTGGGTATGAGCCGTTGGTGCTCGCACCGGATTACGGCGGGGCAGGGGCGGGATTGAGTTTTCCTTTTCCCATCCACCGGTGGCGGGGGGGTGGACGGCTTTCGCCGGTCGGCCTTTGGGAGACGGCGCGAGCCTTGATCCGGCAGCGCAAGGCGAATCCCGACGCCCGCATTTGGTTGGCCAGCTATGGGGCAATGGAGGCGGCCCTCTGGGCGGGTCTTGCCGGTTGGCGACCGGGCTCGCTGGGGTTGCTGCTGGTCGGTTCCGAGCTCTTGAAATTCGAACAACGCCCCTGGCTGGGGCACTGGGCCCGCCGAATGTTCGCCCAAACAGAACGGGTGGCGGTCATTTCGGAATTCGTCCGCCATCAACTCCGGCGCAGCCCGCTGGCGGCTTTGGACGACCGGACGCAGGTGATTCCGATGGCGATCCGCACCGATCTGCCGGAGCCAATCCCACGGGAGCGACAGGCGGGTGAACCCTTTGTGATTCTCACCCTCGCCCGCATTCATCCGCGCAAAGGCCAGTTGGAAATGGCACGCGCACTCGCCACCCTGCCTGCCTCGGTCAAACAACGGTTGCTCTACCGGGTCGCGGGCAAGGGGGATGCCGCTTACTTGCGCCAGGTCGAAGGGTGCTGCCGGTCGTATGGGGTGCCCTATGAATTCGTCGGTCCCGTCGCCGACGCAGATCTCGCCCAGGCTTACGGAGCCTGTGATCTTTATGCGATGGCCAGTGTGACCTTGCCCGGGAGCGTCGAAGGCTTTGGAATGACGCTGTTGGAGGCCGGGTTTTATGGGAAACCCGTTGTCGCCTGGCGTTCGGGCGGGATTCCCGAAGCCGTGGTGGAGGGGGTCACCGGCCAGTTGGTCGAGGAACACGACGTCGATGGGTTAGGCCGGGTGATCGCCGCGTTCATGGATGACCCGGCCCGCTGCCGAGCGATGGGAGAGGCGGGAGCCCGGCACGCCCGCTCTCTCGGGTGGGAGGCAGCGGCGGCGATCCTGTTTGGGTGAGTGGACCTCGCCGACGGGGCGAGGGAGTGGACTCAGGCGCCGAACGTTTCGAGGTAGGGCCGGTCGGGATCGGTCCGCAACGACCATTCCACCAGTTGCAACAGCAGCTCCGCCGTCACCCCGGCAAACTGGGGGTCGCCATAAAGATTGCGCATTTCATACCGGTCTTCGGCGACATGGAAAAGCTCGTTGCCCCCTGTCTCCCGAACGACCAATTTCCATTCCTGGGTGCGAACCATTTTGCACCGGGCCATGGCATCGGGGCATTCGGCGTAAGTGAGCTGTTTGCCACCGGTCGCCTTCACCTGGCGCCCTCCTTTTTCCTGCCAAGTGGGGGCCTGAAACCGCGTCCGCATGGCCGCCTCGTGTCCGCCATCCGCGAAGACCGCTGATTTCACGGCGCGACCTTCGAACACCGGCTGCAGGGAGGTGCCGTGCCAAGTCCAGGTCGGTTCGGGGGAAATCCCGAGCCACGGCAAAAGGGTGGCTGGCAAATCCACATGCTCTGTCAAATGCGGCACGCGCATTCCCTCCGGGATCCCGGGCCCAGCCATCACCATCGGCACATGGAGCAGGCAATCTTGCAGGGCGGCATCCCATTTCTCATTGAGCCCATATTGCCCAGCAAAATCACCGTGGTCCGAGCAAAAGAGAACCAGGGTGTCCCGCCATAAATCCTCGCGCCCCACCACCTCAAGCACCCGACCCACTTGCTCGTCAATAAAGCTGACCATCCCGTAATAAACCGCCTGTAACTCCCGCAGGGCTGCCTCCGGCACATCGTTGCCCAACCGCCACTCGCGCATCGCCCGCAGACAGAGCGTGGCATTTTCCGGCAGGGCATACGGAAAAGGAGTGATTTTTTCCCGGTCATACATGGAAAAAAACGGTTCGTGAATCGCGTAAGGCGGATGGGGTTTGCTCAGGTTGAGCTGCAAAAAAAATGGCTTGGTCCGGTCCCGTAACGCTTCCAAATAGTAGATCGCTTGGTCGGTTCGGTTGATGTCGTGGAAATTCCGCCCCTGCTGACCGGTGACCAGCCCGGTGTAGTCAATTTCCGCTAGGGCATCGATGGCCGGCCCGGATGTCGGTTGGCCCGGTGGAAAGGTGCGCGGTTGCATCGCCATCTCCTGTAACGGTCCACGCGTGAACGAGGTGTAATCCAGCACGCCGGCACCGGGCGCATTCTTTTTCTCGCCTGTTCCGTAAAAATCCGCCTCCCGCCAGACGTGGTTCAACCCGAGCATCGCCGTTTCCCAACCGTGCCGTCGAAGGGTTTCACCCAAGGTCGGGTCGCCCGGCGGCAGATGGTTCGCGGCCATGACCGACCGGAGTCCGTCGGTGTGGCAATAGCGTCCGGTATGCATCGCGCATCGGGAGGGAACACATTTGGGAAACGGAGCAAAGTGCCGCTCCAAAACTGCCCCCCGCGCAGCGAGCGCGTCGAGATTCGGCGTGCGAACATCCGGATTGCCCATGAAGCCGGTCGAGTCGGCCCGCATTTCGTCGGAGGTGATCAACAGGATGTTGCGGAACTTGGGGGGAGTCATCGCAGAGATGTTCCGGGGAGATTGGCGGCATGGCCAGTCCGATTTTTTCCTCACCCGATGGAGCCGTTGTGCGGATGGGAAAAGCCGACAGCCGGATGGACGGGGTCGGGGCAGCTGCGAGGATGGGATGCCCAGCCATCTTGCGTCCGGCGCATTGACCCCGATGCCATTCCCAGTTGCCGATCTTGCAGGGTGCCGTTATCCATCCTGCATGCCTACCCCGACGCCCTTCGTTGTCACTCGCCGACCACTGATCCGGGTCGCCCTGGCCGTGTGGGCGACGGCGATCTGTTGCGGGCCGCTCCCCGCCGAGGAACCTTTCACCCCGGAATGGCCGATGACCCAAGAAGACGCCACGGAATATCAATACCAATACGCCATCGAAAATCGAATGCCGATGCGCCAGACGAACAGCATCGACATGGTGCTGATGCTCATTCCTCCTGGCGAATTTATCATGGGCTCGGAAGAAACCGAACGGGCCTGGGCCAAGGCGCACGCCCCTGATGGGTGGACAGACGAACAAACCGCGTTCCACCTCGCGTTTGAACAACCCCCGCACCCTGTCCGCATCACCCGCCCCTTTCTGATGAGCGCCACGGAAGTGACGACCGGACAGTTCGCCGCATTCGTCGAGGCAACCGGCTATCAAACCGAAGCGGAAACCGACGGGCGCGGCGGCATGTATTACGACGGCGACGGCGGCAAGCAAGAAGGGTCAGCTTACACCTGGCGCACCCCCAAAGCCGGGGTCACCGCTGGCCCCCAAGATCCCGTCACCCAGGTCACCTGGCGAGATGCCCAGGCTTTCTGCGACTGGCTCAGCGCCAAGGAAGGACGCCAATACCGGCTCCCAACCGAGGCGGAGTGGGAATGGGCAGCCCGCGCCGGCTCCGAGACCCCCTGGTTTTTCGGAGACGATTCGGCTGAGGCAGAGTCATTCGTGGTGATCGGACAACAGGCTCCCTCGCCCACCGGCACAAAAGAACCGAATGGTTTCGGCCTCTTCGATGTGCTGGGAAACGTTTGGGAAATGACCCGCGATTACGCCGACCCTGGCTTTTATGCGATTTCCCCGACCGACGACCCAACCGGCCCCGCCGCAGGAACCGCCCGCACTCGCCGGGGAGGAGCCTACGCCATGACCCCCAGCGCACAACTCCGCACCGCTTACCGCAAACCGCACCCGGAAAATTATCGCGGGCTGCACGTCGGTTTTCGGGTGGTGGCGGAACTGCCGGTGCGCCCGCCCCTTTGAGCTCCCTTGGTTGGTGATAAAACCCCAATGTTTCAGAAAACCAGTCGCGTCTGCTTGATCTTTTTGCGTCGAGCTTTGTCGTTCAGGCGGTTACGTATCACAAAAGGTCGACTGCGGCCCGACGGGTCATCATCGCGCGACTGGTTTGATGAACCATGGGGGGCGCTTACCCCAAACGTCGCGCTTGCCGCTTGGGTGCCCGCCCTTCCCGCACCGCCTCGGCCCGCGCTTTCCGCGTCGATGCCCGCAGCCAACGCGGTAGCTCTTGGCGTCCAGCCCGTTCGTAATCGCCCGCGATCCATTCCCTCACCCTGCTCCCCTCCCAACCGCCGTGCGCCGCAAGGTAATCCGCGAGCCGCTGAGACAATCGATCCAACGACAACGCATCGGTCCGCCCTTCTCCTTGATAAAGCCAATTGCCAAAGGCCATGAACGCTTCAAACGGCGAGCCTTCCCCCCAGAGCCGAGGCAGGCTTTGGGAAAAATTGCCGCTGTTCCCAAACAAATCCCAATAGCGCGCAAAACGCCGCATCCGCTGCATCTCAGGGAAATCGATCAACCGCGTGCGCAATACTTCATAGGGCGGTTCCGGCGCATAGACCATCCCCCATTCGTCATCGTGCCGCACGATCGGGGTGCCACGCAGTCGTTTTAACATCCCGACCTGAATCTCCTGCGGCCCCAACCGAATCAACCGATCAAACCCACGCCCAAAACTCTCCACACTCTCCCCTGGCAACCCGAAAATGAGATCCGCATGGACATAGACCCCAGTCTCCTCCCGCAAGAACCGCAGGTTCTCCTCGAGCCGCCCATAATGTTGACGCCGACTGATTAAAGCCGCCACCTCTGGGTTGAAGGTCTGAATCCCAATCTCAAATTGCAGCGTCCCCTTGGGAAAAGCCCGGATGATTTCCCGCAACCCGTCCGGCAATCGGTCCGGCACCATTTCAAAGTGAACGAACATACCCGGTTCGCAGCGCTGCTGGAAAAACCGAAGGATCGCTAGGCTCACCTTGAGATTCAAATTGAAGGTGCGATCGACAAATTTAAACACGCGCACCCCGCGCTCCCAAAGTTCTGACATCGCTTCGAGAAACGGCTCCAGGGGCGCTTGTCGCACCGGAATATTGAGTGAGGACAAACAGAATTCGCAGGTAAACGGACACCCCCGCGAGGCCTCCACATAGACCACCCGATGGGCGAGGTCCTCCCAGTTATATTCGTCATACGGCAGCGCCAAATTTTCGAGCGAAGGGAGGGGAGCAGCGATCACCTTGGGCGTCGGACGTTCCCCTCCGAGCAACTGCTCGCACAATCGCGCAAAGGCCTGGTCGGCCTCCCCGGTGATAACATAATCAGCGAGTTCTATGATCGGTTGTTGATCCGTCTCGTAAGAGACTTCCGGCCCGCCCAACACCACCATCACCTCCGGCGCAATCCGTTTTAACAAACGCACGACTTCGAGAGTCTCCCGGGCGTTCCAGATATAAACACCCAAGCCAAGCACCTGAGGCTGGCGAAGCAACAAGCGCTCCACCACTTCCACCGGGCGTTGGCGAATTTCAAATTCGACAATCTCACACCGCTCCCGCAACGCCCCGAGATTGGACCGTAAATACCGGAGACCAAACGAGGCATGCACGTAACGAGCATTCAAGGTAGTCAAAACAATCGCCGCCATAGCCCTATCCCCTTCGCCTGAAAGCAGGGCCGTCGCAAACACTCAACTCATCCCCCAACAAGGGCGCATCTCCGGTTTGTGCAATATCGAGCGGGCATTCATGGGCAGCGGGGGAACCGGCAAAACGTCCGCGCTCGGCTATGGCAGAAAACGGAGATGCGCCCCCTGTGGGAGAGCCTGATCGCAGGCCTAGTCAGTTGTCCTCTTTCGTGGCATCAAAAAAGCTTCCAAGCTTGGGTGTGGGCGGTGAGGAGGTGCTCCCAAGTGAAATGAGCGCCTTGTTCCCGCCGACCGGCTTCTCCCAACTGTAAACGCAAGGCGGGGGCTTCCAAAAGCCGAAGAATGCCGAGGGCAATCGCCGTCGGCTCTTGACTCACCACCAGCCCGGTCGTCCCTTCCCGAATCCATTCGTGCGGAGCCGGAGCCGGTCCGCAGATGACCGGTTTCCCATAATGCCAGGCCTCCAAAAAGACGATGCCGAAGGCCTCATGCGCCGAGGGCAGACAGAAGAGGTCGCAGGCGGCGAGGGCATCGGCTTTTTCGCATTCATCCGGCACCCCGAGATCTCGCCAGGAATCGGCGGGAAGATCGCCCTCCCGGATCGGTTCACCGGGGCCTGCAGCCAGCAGGAGTGCATCCGGGCAACGGACCAGCACTTCCGGCCAGGCAGCCAACAGTTGCGGCCATCCTTTTCCCGCATCGCGTCGGCCGATAAAGAGGACCACCGGCCGACGACCAAGGGCGAGGACCCGGCGGAGTCGCTCGCCATCCCCGTCGGATCGACACATCGGTGGGAGCCCGCAAACCTGTAACTTTTCGGGAGCCACCCCGCGTTGAACGAGGTGTCGGCTTTCATGGTGCGACTGGCAAAAGACCGTGGTCGCATATTGGTAAAGTCGGACATCGACCACGTCGTCCCCCCAGGTGCCCGGATGGACAGCCGGCCAGATGGTGAAGGGAATCCCCAGGGCTCGCGCCCGAGCCGCACAGGCAAACCCAAAGGCGTCCCAGCCAGTGCCGGTGAAATGGACAGCGCTGGGAGTGGGCAGACGATTGAGTTCCGGAAGCCATTGCGAGCGAATCCAAGCTTCCAACAACGGATGAGTCCAGGGCCGCGATGCCAGCCGTTGCCAGAATGGATGGGCAGGCCGTCGCATCCAATGCACCGGCCAGGGGAGAGGATCGGCGACGGGCGGCAGGGCATCGGGTCGCCTCTCTGCCGCGACGAAACAACCGGGCCGTTGGAGTCGACCGACCCATTCCCGCTGGTAAGCCCCCAAGCCGCCAACATAATCCGGGGCATACCGGGCAGCCGCCCAAATCAACCGGTCGGCGGACGGGCTCATGAGGCGGAGACCGGAGCGGCGGGAGCCGAGGAGGGAAGCGGCGGTTTTGC
>CAZSPO010000126.1:0-6728 GCA_964608775.1 uncultured Chthoniobacterales bacterium
GCTGCTGCCCGCGACCGGCGGAGGGACGCCGGGAGGGAGTCCGCTTCTTAGCGGGCGCACGGGTCGGCTTTGTTGCCTTTATTTTGGAGACGATTTTGCGCATGCGGATTTCGCGAGGGAACGGTTGATAATTCTCTCGCATAATTCAGGGAAGCCAATGCCCATAGAGGCGGCGGCTTCCGGGAGCAAACTGCTGTCTGTCATGCCGGGGATCGTGTTAATTTCGAGCACCGTCGGACGACCGTTCGATGGTAGAATCAGGTCGACCCGCCCGTATATCTCCAAACCGAGTGCTCGCGCCGCCGCCAGGGCTGTTTCTTGCACCAGAGTGGTTTCTGCCGGGCTCAGAGGGGCGGGGCAAAAGTGTTGGGCCGCTCCCTGCGGGTTCAGCCACGGATATTTGTTTTTAAAATCGTAAAAACCATCTTTGGGGACAATTTCGATCACGGGCAGCGCCTGGCCATCCACAACCCCCACGGTCAGTTCCCGGCCTTCCACCAGTTCTTCAATCAACGTTTCCCCGCTAAATCGTGCGACATCGGAGAGCGCTGGCGCGAGTTGTTCCCATATCCGAACCAGGTGGACGCCGACGCTCGAGCCTTCTCGCGGCGCTTTCACCACAATGGGGAGCGGCAAAGTCGGTTCACCATGCGTGATGACTTCATAAGCAGGTGTTGGCACGTCTGCAGCGACGAAGGCTTTTTTGCTCAGGATTTTGTCGAATGCTAGGCGGCTCACTTCCACCCCTTCGCCGGTGTAAGGCACGCCGCGTTCATCTAGGATGGCTTGTAGCATGCCGTCTTCGCCAAAGACGCCGTGCACCATGATCACGGCGATATCGACCGGCTCCGGCAATGGAAAATGGGCGTCCCGCACATCGACCCGGGCCACCCGATGTCCGCAGCTTTCCAGGGCGCGCGCCACGCATTCGCCACTTTTGAGCGAGATCGCGCGTTCGGAGCCCGGTCCGCCATTCAAGACGGCAATGGAAAGGGGATGTTTCATGATGTTAGAAGCAGAATGTTTTTTCACCGACCACCCGCACTTCGGTGTGCAAATCAATGCCGCGTTCCGTGCGCGCGACCGCTTTGACACGCTCGATCAACTGGAGAACTTCGGCTGCTGTGGCTCCGCCATCGTTCACAATAAAGTTACCGTGCACATTCGAAACTCGGGCACGGCCCACCATTAAATCTTTTAACCCGAGTTCGTCAATCAACCGACCGGCCGGACTATGCTCTGGATTTCGGAAAATGCAACCCGCACTCGACGCGGCCGGTTGCGAGCGTTTCCGCTTTTCCATCGACTCACGAAGGCGGCCTTCAATTTCCTCTGCTGCTGCTGGTCGGCCTTCGAACGTCACCTCCACGGCGATCCAATCCGCCAACATGGGAGTCTCACGATAGTGGACTTCGAGTTCATCCCGCCGGAAAGTCCGAAGTTCGCCTTCGCGGGAAATAGCGGTCAGCCTGACCACCTGGTTGAATGTCTCAATCCCCATCGCCCCCGCATTCATCCGCAGCCCGCCACCGACCGATCCGGGTATCCCTTCCATCCACTCAAATCCGCCGAGCCCGGCCGCTTTCGCTGCCGCACTGACCTGCTTAAACCGGACCGCCGCGCCGACCTCAATGGTCGGCCCGTTCGCTTCGAGTCGACTGAACGCGCCTCCACTCAGTCGAACGACAATCCCCCGAATCCCGCCATCCAAAATCAAGAGGTTAGAACCGCGACCCAACAGGGTGACCGGCAGTTCCTCGGCCCGCGCGAATGCGAGGAGACTTCCGAGCTCTTCCACACTTTCCGGTTGCACAAAGAACTGGGCCGGTCCCCCAATCCGAATCGTCGTGTGGCGCGCCAGCGGTTCATAGAGCTTCACCAGCCGTCCATTTAAAGTCTCCCGCAGCGCCGCCGCCGTGGCGAGGTCGGCCGCAAGCCGTTTGCCCGCTTCATGAATGTTGCCGGCGCCGAGGCTCAATATCAGATCGCCCGGACGTGCCTGTGCGCCCAACTCATGATGCAGCCGAGCCATCGGGGCATAGGTACAACCGACATGTCCGCCTTCTTCGCGCACGACTCCGGCGAGCCATTCCCCGGTGATCCCCGGAATTGGCGGTTCGTTCGCCGGATAAATGTCAGTCACCCGCACTTCGTCCGCTGCATCAAAGGCATGAGCAAACTCGCGGCTCAACGCTTTTGTGCGGGAAAAGCGGTGGGGTTGAAACATCACCAGCACCCGGTTCGGCGCGATTTCCCGTGCAGTTTGCAAGGTAGCCGCCACCTCGGTCGGATGATGCCCATAATCATCAAACACTTGAACCCCGCTCTCGCCGCTCGGCACGGTTTCAAAGCGCCGCTTCGCCCCGCGGAAGCTGGCCAGCGCTTGGGCGACCCCGTCCGGGGTCAATCCGAGTTCAAGCGCTACGGCGGCCGCCCCGGTGGCATTGCGCACGTTGTGCCGGCCTGGAATACCGAGCGTGAACGTCCCAGCCGCGCACCCCCGCACTTCGATTTCGAATTCTGATCGGCCCATTCCTGGGCGGACCCTGTGGAAACGATAATCGGCCCCGGCGGTCTCTCCATAGCTAATCCCTCCGGAGAATTCCGACGCCAACCGCGCTGCATGCGGATCATCCAGACAATAGACAAACCAACTGGCTGTCTGGCGGAGCAAGGTCCGGTAAGCCTCGAAAATCGCTTCTAAATCGGCATAAAAATCGAGGTGCTCCTCTTCGATGTTTAACAACAGCACATGGTGCGGATGAAATAACCGGATGGTCCCGTCACTCTCATCTCCCTCCGCGACAAAATACCGTCCCTCCCCATCCCAGTGGGCGTTTGTGCCTAGAATCGGAATTTCCGCCCCGACATAATGCCCAGGTCGCACCCCGCCCGCTCGCAATAGGTGGGCGACCATCGCTGACGTGGTGGTCTTTCCATGCATGCCGGCTACCACGATCCCCTCTCTCGCATGTAACACGGCAGCGAGCGCTTCAGCCCGGCGAATCATCGGCAACCCCAGCCGAAGCGACTCGTCGTAAGCCGGATTGCCAACCCGAATCGCGGAGGAATAAATAACCAGGTCCACGCCGCGCACCAACTCCGCTTGGTGTGGCGAATGGAAAGCTAGGCCGCCCTGCCGCAACCGGTCCACTTCGGGGCTGTCCACTTTGTCCGAACCACTCACCCGATGGCCCAGCTCCAATAGCAACCCTGCGATCCCACTCATCCCTGATCCGGCGACCCCGATCAGATGAATCCGCATGCCGCCTTTTAACAAGGCTCCCCGGAGAATCGCCGGCCCATTCATGACCGGCCTCCTTCCTCTAACACCCGCGCCACTTCCTCTGCGGCGTCCCCGCCGGAGAGCGCCCGTGTCTGCGCCTGCAAGTGGGCGAGTCGCGATGGTTGATCCATCAAATCGAGAAGGTGCCCTGCTAATTTATCCCCTCCCAAATCGCCCTCTTGCACCAGTTCGGCCGCCCCAGCTTCCACAAAAATCCGGGCGTTTAACGTTTGATGATCCTCGGCCGCATGCGGGTAAGGCACTAGGATCGAGGGAATCCCAAACCAAGCGAGCTCGGTGAGACTAGCGGCTCCAGAACGGGCCACTGCAAGATTAGCGATGGTATAAAACTCCTGCATCGCGTGGTGAAACGCCGCCACGTGCGCCCGGATCCCGGCCGCTTCGTAAGCCGCCCGCATCACTTCATCTTCCTTGAGTCCTGTCAGATGAATGAATTGCACCGAACGCCCTTGCAACCGTGGGAGTGCCCGGGCAACTGCCGCATTGATGCCATGCGCACCCTGGCTTCCCCCCATCACCAGGATGGTCGCCGCTTCGGGGTCAAACCCCAATCGTTCTAGCACGACCGGGCGATCAACCCTCTCTCGCAGAGCCGCACGCACCGGCGTGCCTGTCACCCGAATGTCGCGCCCCCCAAAGTGCGGTCGGCAGGCCTCGAACCCGAGCAGCACCGTGTCACAAAATCGGGCGGTTAACTTGTTGGCCTTTCCCGGTATCGCATTCGATTCGTGAATGTAAGTGCGCGCTCCCGTGCTTCGCCCCGCCAGGATCGGCGCCGTCGAAGTAAACCCACCCATCCCCAGCACGACTTCCGGCGCGAACTTTCGGTAAATCCCCCGACATTGCCCATAACTCCGTGCGCATTTACTGAGAAACGCAAAGATCGCCGGGGAAAAAGGCGAGGGCATCCCGATCGATTGCAGTCTTTCAAAGCGGAATTCGCTCCGCCCTTCCACTGCCAGGGTATCGATTTGTTTCTCCGATATGAAAACCAACACCTCGTGGCCACGCGCCACCAGGGCTTCCCCGACCGCTAGGCCTGGGAAGAGATGGCCTCCGGTTCCCCCACATGCAATTGCGACTTTCATGGGCTTTTTCAAATCCTCCTCGGCATGACGCGCGCCGCCATCCGCATAAACATTTCACTTCGACTTCGCCGATCCAGGATGCCGTGCCGATGGATATTCACCAGCAGACCGGTCACGACGAGACAAGCCAACAGATTTGACCCGCCGTAACTAACAAAGGGCAAGGGCATCCCCTTGTTTGGCAGCACCGCGATGGTCACCCCGATATTCACCGCCGCCTGAGCCGTAATCAACAGGGTGCCGCCCAGGGCGAGCAGCATGCCAAACCGGTCGCGGGCATGTAGCGCAATCAAGACGCCACACACAAAAATAAGCAAGTAAGCGAAGACCACCAGCAACGTCGCGCGCAACCCGAGTTCCTCGCCGATCATCGGGAAAATAAAGTCGGTATGGGCATAGGGAAGATAGAGAAATTTCTGACGTCCCTCGCCAAGGCCCACCCCTTCTAGCCCGCCTGACCCCAGGGCGATAAGGCCGTTCCATTGTTGCATCCCCGCCCCCAACCGATGTGCTTCGAGATCAAGAAAGGCCAGGAGCCGGTCGTTGCGTTCTCCAATATGCATCGCTGCCAGGAAAATCCCCGTCACCCCGGCGCAGACCACGGCCCCGAGAGCATAGAGATTGGTGCCGGCGACGTGCATCACCCCGAGGGTTACCGCGCCGATCAAGGCGGTAGTGCCCAAGTCGACTTCCATCACAATCAGGGCGCATAACACGCCGACAATCAGCCCGGGAAAAAGGAATCCTTTGAAAAATTTGCCCGACTCATACTCAAAACGGGAAAACCACCATGCCAAGAGGAGCACGGCACTTAGTTTGCCGAGTTCGGAAGGTTGAAAGGCCATGACTCCCAGGTTAAGCCATCGGCGAGAGCCGTTCAG
Organism: uncultured Chthoniobacterales bacterium; assembly: GCA_964608775.1. Taxonomy (GTDB): domain Bacteria; phylum Verrucomicrobiota; class Verrucomicrobiia; order Chthoniobacterales; family CAZSPO01; genus CAZSPO01. The sequence continues at coordinate 5,277 of CAZSPO010000126.1, forward strand.
TTCCATCCCGATCCCCGGCACGAAACAGAGGGCCAGCAGCAGCACGGCCAGGGCGAACGTCGGCCAGCAGAGTCGGTGCCAGACCCGGTAATCCACCGCGGCCACCACGACACAAGCTAGCAGACCGATCGCCAGCCAAATACCCTGGCGTTTCACGAAATAGTAAATGTCCCCTTTGCTCTCCTGCGCATACGCACTCGTGCTAAAGAGCATGGCCATCCCTAGAACAACCAGGGCGGCCACGGCCAAGAGCAGAAGGTAAACGCTGTTGCGAGTCACGGTGTCTTTTGGTTACGGCTCGGGAATTTCCAACACCTGCCCAATTTGAAGGCGGCGTGGGTCTTCAATGCCATTCAGTTGTAACAAGGCTTCCATGCTCACCCCATGGTCGCGCGCAATCTTGTAAGGGTTGTCCCCGGATTGGACGGTATAAGTCTGGCCGGATGCCGACACCCCCGCCGTCCCTCCGGCGGAAGGCACCCCTGATGCCGCCGTGGCTGGCGTTGTCGCGGGAGGTTGCAAAAATTGGGCCACCTCTGCCGGCACAGGTGCCGCAGCGGTCCGGCTCACCGGGGGAATCACGATTTCCATGCCGACCCGAAGCGGAGTGTTAGATAGTTGGTTCGCCGCAGTCAACGCCTCTTCACTCACGCCGTATTGTCGGGCTAAAGCCGGGAGGGTCTCGCCGCTTCGTAGGGTGTGCACGATGGCTCCATCCACTCGGGGCGAAGCCTGGGGAATGGTTGAAGCCGAGGCTGCGACTGGATTCCCTTGCGAGCCACCCGTTAGTAATGCCGGGGCTGATGTCGTCTCGGTTTTTTCGGACGGAATGCTTCGTTCAGGGCGGAGTTCGGCAGGGACGGGGCGTTCCTCCTGGCTGACCCCTGCTAGGCCGGGCCCAGGTGTTGGGGTGGTTTTCAGACTGTTAAACGCGAAGATTCCTCCCACCGCCACGACATGCAGCAGGAGCACCACGACAAAGGCGCGTCCTAACTTCATGTTGGGTTCGAGGTCATCATCGTAATCGGTGTCCGCTACCATCGGAGCGGCAGCGTGACGCGTGGCCGCTTTCAAGCGGACCGGTTTTTTTGGTTTGGGACTGTTCATATCACGGTTGGGTTTGGGATGGGGCGGGGAGGGCGGCCACGATGGATCGGAATTGGTCCCCGCGGTCGGCATAACTTTTAAACATGTCAAAACTGGAGGTGCCCGGTGAAAGCAAGACCACATCACCCGGGCGAGCGCATTGGCGAGCGAGCCAGACCGCTTCGGTCATGGAGTCAGCGGACCGGCAATCGACAGCCCCGGCCCATTCTGCCGTGATTCGAGCTTGCATTTCGCCGATCAAGATGGCGGTGCTGCACCAGCTTCTGAGCTCGGTGCTGCATCTACCCGGCGAGGTCTGGGAGGCCGGGGTCTATCAAGGCGGCACCGCGCTGCTGCTGACCGAGA
>CAZSPO010000126.1:6738-9431 GCA_964608775.1 uncultured Chthoniobacterales bacterium
CTTGCATTTCGCCGATCCAGATGGCGGTGCGCACCCGTTCGCTCACCAAACCACGGAGTGGCGTGTATCCAAAGCCTTTGTCTTTTCCCCCGGCGATCAAAATGACCGGTCGCGTCTCAGAGAGCAACGCCTTCTCGAGTGCATCCAGGTTGGTGGCTTTGGAGTCATTGAGATACTCGACACCATCTAGCATTCGGATCGGTTCGCACCGATGCGGCGGGGCTTGATAACCGGCCAAGCCCCGCCGCATTGCTGCGGGATTTAGGCCGACGGCCAACCCGGCTCCCAAAGCCGCCATCAAATTCTCCGCATTATGACTTCCTCGCAGTGAACCTTCCGCCATGTCATAAATGGGGGCGTTGTGATGCAAGATCTGGGTGCCTGACAACGTGAGATCCGCCGGGATGCCCCGCGCGCTAAACGTAATTTTCCGGGCTGCCAGGGGGGGGAGGGAGCACCCGGCGTTGACCACGGCATAGTCGTCCGCTGTTTGGTTCTCAAAAATCCGCAGCTTGGCCACCCGATATTCTTCTAGGCTGGAGTAACGATCGAGATGATCGGGTGCGAAATTCAACCAGACCGCGACCTGGGGTCGGAAGGTTCGGATGCGTTCGAGTTGGAAGGAGCTGACTTCCAGCGTCATGAAATCCAAGTTTGCACTCTCCCGGACCGCTTCACTGAAGGGCAGGCCAATGTTGCCACCAGCCATCGTGCGTTGGCCGCCGTTCCTTAAAATGCGTTCGACCAACTCGGTAGTGGTGGTTTTCCCGTTCGTGCCGGTGATCGCGATTACAGGGCATTGGCAGAGTTCGAAAGCGAGTTCCAACTCACCGATCATCTCGACGCGACGCCGGAGAAAATGTTGAACGAGCGGAGTAGCCGGATCGATGCCGGGGCTGACCACCACGCGGTCGATGTGGGCGGGAGCCTGCGCCTCGGCTCCGGGGCCGGTGTGCACGCCGATCCCGAGCCGACGCAATCGTTCGCAGCGATGCCGCAAACTTTCGGCTGTAGCGTTGTCGATGACGGTAACCATAGCGTTATGATCTTTTAAAAGGAGGGCTGCGGCTTCCCCGCTACTGCCGAGACCGAGCACCACGATGGAGGGTGAGAGAGAGGACACATTCAGCGGAGTTTAAGGGTGGCAAGCGCGAGCCCGGCGAAGACAGCCGAGAGAATCCAGAACCGGACGATCACGGTGTTTTCTTTCCATCCTTTGAGCTCGAAGTGATGATGAATCGGCGACATAAGAAAGATGCGTTTTTTCGTCAGTTTAAAGCTGGCGACCTGTAGCATGACAGAGAGGGCTTCGATCACGAAGACCCCACCGACCAGGACGAGGAGCAGCTCTTGTTTTGAACAAATCGCCACCGCCCCCAAGGAACCACCGATTGCCAAGGAACCGGTGTCTCCCATGAAGACTTTGGCTGGATGGCAATTGAACCAGAGAAACCCCAGACCTGCCCCGACCCAGGCCATGCAAAAAATGGTTAGCTCGGCATTCCAAACGATGTGCGGGATCTGAAGATACTCAGCGACCTTGGCGTTACCCGCCGCATAGACCAGGACGGCATAGGCCAGCGCGGCATTGATGGTGCAGCCGATCGCCAACCCGTCGAGGCCATCGGTGAGATTCACGGCGTTGGAAGCTCCCATGATAATCAGGGCGAAGAAAACAAAAGTAAAAATTCCCATCCCGGTGATGATCGGTTCTTTGAAAAAGGGGAGGTAAATCTCCTGCGCCGTCTTTGCGACCTCTGGGGTGTTGAGAAAAAAGAAGGTCACGACCAGCGCCACCAAAAATTGCACGACGAGCTTCACCCGCCCGGCGACGCCGTCCGATTTTTTCTTAGCCACCTTGAGGAAATCATCCGCGAAGCCGAGCCCACCGAGGGCGATCATCACGAAGAGACAAAGCCAGATAAATGGGTTTGAGAGTTGCGCCCAAAGCAAGGTTGCCACCAGGACGGCTCCGAGAATCAAGACGCCACCCATCGTTGGGGTGCCGGCCTTTTTCCCGTGCAACTCGGCGAGCCGATGCACCTCTTCCTTCGTGCGAACGGGCTGGCCGACCTTCAGGGAGATTAATTGGCGGATCACAAGATTGCCAAAAAGGAGCGACAACATGAAGGCGGTAAAGGCCGCGCCGACCGACCGAAACGTGACGTAACGGAAGACATTGAAGACTCCGATTTCCTCGCTGAGCTGATGCAGATAATAAAGCATGTTAGAACAATTCCTTCCCTTCCGGCCCTCGCGCCGCTTCCAGCAGCGGCAGGAGCCGTTCGATCCCCACCGAGCGACTCGCCTTGATTAACAAAAGATCTCCGTCCCGCAACCAGCCTCCCACCCGGGCTGCTGCTGCCTCCAAATCCTCTACCCACTCGGCATCAACGCCGGCCTCCAGGGCCTCATCTGCAATCCAGCGTGCCTCCGGCCCGATGGTTATCACAAGATCCGGCCCGGCGGCTCCCGCCTCTCGGCCCACCCGACGGTGACCCTCTTCGGCATGGGCTCCGAGTTCTCCCATCCGCCCGAGCACCGCCACCCGGCGACCCGTGGCGGGAAACTCGGCCAACGTCCGCAGGGCAGCCGTCATGGAGTCGGGGTTGGCATTGTAACTATCGTCCAAGACCGTAACGCCGCCGACCGCCCGCAGTTGGAGCCGACCTTTGCTTAACTCGGCCCCGGCA
>CAZSPO010000127.1:0-9398 GCA_964608775.1 uncultured Chthoniobacterales bacterium
TGTGCTGGAGCGGCATGTCCACGTAGCGGGCGACTTTTTGGGAGCGACCGATGGCGGCGATCAAATCGTCGCTCCAATGCGCCGGGTGGGTGTAAAGCAGGCGAATCCAGAAATCGCCTTCAATGGCGTCGAGCGCTTCGATCAGTTGGCAAATCCCATCGCCTTTGGAGCGATCGACCGGGGCACGCGGACCGGCCTTTTCTCCCCAGCGATCCATGCCGAAATAGGTGGTGTCCTGGCTGATCAAATTCATTTCACGCACCCCTTCGGCGACGAGGTTGCGGGCTTCGCGCACGACCGATTCGAGGGATCGGCTGCGGTGGCGACCCCGCATTTGGGGGATGACACAGAAGCTGCAGGGGTGATTACAGCCTTCCGCGATTTTTAAATAAGCGGTATGGGCCGGGGTGAGCCGGTATCGGGGGGTGTCGTAGTCGGGAATATACCGGGAGTGGCGGGTGACGAGGTTGAGCGGGCTGGCGTGGGGTTCGCCCAGCACACGCCGCACGATGGCACCTGCTTCAGCGACCTGATCGAGACCGAGGAAGGCGTCGACTTCTGGCAATTCACTTTCCAGCTCTTTGGCGAAGCGTTGGGCCATGCAACCGCTCACGACTAAGCGCTGGCCGGGCCGACGTTGGAGCCCTCGTTGCTGATGGGCTTCGAGAATGGCTTCGATCGATTCTTCCTTAGCCGAATCAATAAAGGCGCAGGTATTGACAATGAGCACGTCGGCTTCTCCGGGGTCTGACGTGATGGCCATCCCTTCCGCAAGAATGCTGCCGAGCATGACCTCGGCGTCGACAAGGTTTTTTGCGCACCCGAGGTTGATCATCCCGACTTTGCGGGGGGCGGCGGAGGAAGCGACGCTGGCAGACATGGCGGATCAAGAAGACGGAACGGCGGACTATTCAATCACCACTCGGCCGCTGGGCTGGGCGACCACCTGACCGTCGCGATAAATTTCCAGCGCCTGATCTTCGCTTGATTCGATCAAGAACCGTTGGCCACTGAGTTCCACTGGATCGGCTCCAGGTTCGAGGACACTTTGGAAGAGGGGATCGGCTCCGGGCTCTCCTGAGATGACCCGGACGAAAGTTTTCTTGATCGGTCGAATCACGATCACCGTCTCAGAATCGGCTGCCGGACGGATGAGCTCGGGTTCACTCAGAGCGGAGCCGAGCAGGGCGCGATCCTCTGCGGCGAGGCGGTCGATCGTGGTTTCGAGAAGGGTCTCCAAATCGGCATCGGACGGGAGGGCCGCCACTGGACCATTGGGAACAGGCCGAACCTCGGGGGAAGGGGGAGCGGAAGGAGCCGGTTGAGCCGGGCCTTGCCATTCAATTTCGGAAGCGGGGGCAGAGTCGGTGTCGCGTTCGGGAGAAGAGGAAAAGTAACCGAGCTGTTGAAACCGCAGATAATAAAATCCAAATCCAGCCGCCAAAATCACCAGAAGCGCCACACCGACAAACCCGATCAATTTCCCGAGGGGAAGCCCCGTTGACTCCCCCTCCCGGGGTAACGGGCGGAGGTGAGCGGTCGGAGCCGCAGCGGAAAGGTATTGATAATCGTTGAGACCCAAACTGTGGGAACAATCGAAGTCGGCGAGGTAAGGTTTGGTATCAACGCCGAGGAGCTTGCCGTAATTCAGGACGAAGCCTTTGGCGTAAGCGATACTGGCGAAATTGGTGTAAATGTCCTGCTCCAGATCCGCCACCCGGGCAGGCTTCATCCGGAGGGCGCGCGCGGCGTCCTCAATCGACAAGCCTCGCATTTCGCGAGCGACCCGGAATTGGCTACCCAAACTCTCTCTCATGGTGATGGTTGGAAAATCGCGACTCGCTTTTGACACTCAGTCGATAGCCGCGCTTTCCATACTGTCAAGATTGACGAGCAATTCTCTTCCTTTTACCCCGTTGGCCGGGCCGAGAATGCCGCGCAATTCCAAAATATCGACGATGCGGGCCGCTTTGTTATAGCCGAGGCCAAGACGTCGTTGCAGGTGGGAGGTGGAAGCTTTGCCGGTGGTGCGGATGACTTCAAGCGATTTGGTGATCCACATTTCCATTTCTTCACTGACGATCTCGCCATCCTCATCGTCGCCCGCTCCTTCCATCCGTTCGAGAATGCCCGGCTCATAAGTAGCGTCGGCCTGGATGCTGATGAAATCGACGAGACGTTGGATTTCTTCATCGGTCACCAACACCCCTTGGGCGCGGGTAAGTTTGGAGGTGCCGGGAGGTTGATAAAGCATATCGCCCTGGCCAAGGAGGCGATCCGCCCCGTTCTGATCAAGGATGACCCGTGAATCGAGCTTGGAGGCCACTTGGAAAGCAATCCGGGTCGGGATATTGGCTTTAATGACCCCGGTGATGACATCGGCCCGCGGCGTCTGGGTCGCAACGATCATGTGAATGCCGGCGGCCCGGGCCATCTGGGTAATGCGGGCGATCAAGTTTTCCACGTCCGCCGGCGCGGTCTGCATGAGGTCGGCGAGCTCATCAATAATGACCACGAGGTAAGGGAGCTTTTCAGGGATCTCTTGATCGAGGTCGCGGGGCACCCGGATCGGGGGGGGAGCCGGTTCTTCCAGCACTTCCGGTTCCCATTCGTCCAGTCCGAGCTCGCCCTGCTCGGCGGCGGGGGGGGCTTCGGGTTTCGGCTGGGGCCTGGCGTTGAAACCGGTGATGCTGCGCACCCCGGTTTTCGCGAACCATTTGTAACGTTGCTCCATTTCTTTCACCACCCATTCCAGGGCACCGATCACCTGTTTCGGCTGCGTCACCACGGGGACGGCGAGGTGGGGCAAGGTGTTGTAAATCTGCATTTCGACCACTTTGGGGTCGATCATGATGAACCGGAGTTCTTCCGGTTTGAATTTATAGAGGATGCTGGCGATGACGGCGTTAATGCAGACGCTTTTACCGCTCCCGGTCGTCCCGGCGACAAGGCAATGGGGCATGGCGGCGAGATCGCCAATGACGGGTCGCCCGTAAACATCCTTCCCGAGCGCCAACGGGATGCGAGCTTTCGTTTGGGTCCAAGCCTCACTAGCGAGCAGCTCGCGCAGGGTGACCTTGACCTTTTTAGAGTTGGCAATCTCGATGCCCACGGTGTCTTTGCCGGGGATCGGAGCCAGGATGTTAATTCGTTCTGCACAGGTAGCCCGGGCGATGTCGCGTTCAAGAGCCACGATGCGGTCGACCCGTACCCCGTGGTCGGGGTAAATTTCGTAGCGGGTGATGGTAGGCCCTTTGGTGATATCGCCGGCCCGGACTTTCACACCAAAGTGTTCCAGGGTATCGACGATAATCCGGTGGTTTGCGTCGAGTTCAGCATGATCCGTCGCCTCCAACCCCTCGGTGGAAATCGCGTCAAGCAAGTCGAACTCAGGGAGGACGAAATCGGCCAATGCCGGGCCGGCATTCAAGTCGGGTTCCTTCCCGCCAAGCGCTTCGTTGGCCACCGGCTTCGTCGGGAGCGGCGGTTTGTCAGGGGCCGGGGAAATCAACGGTTGCGAAGTGTCGATGATTTTTCGATCTGGCAATGGACCTGACTCGGGGGACGGGACCGGGCCGCTCTCGGGGTTGGCCGCCGGAGAGGCAGGGTCTTCCTTGCTCTTCCGGGGGCGACGACCCATTTGACGTTCCAATTTCTGTTTCTCTTTTTCGAGTAGCCGGGCCTCCTCCGCGAGCCGTTCGGCATCCGACAGGCGGGCAGCACGCGAGGCAGCCCGGGCTTCCAGAGCGACCCGCCATTGCTTCCAAATAGTGCGTGCCAAAGGAACAGGGCGGAGTCCGGCCAAATAAAGCACGCTGACTGCGTATAGGATGATCAGGAAGACCCAGGACCACAAGGTGCCGAAAAAGCGTTGCAACCCCTTTTCACCCAGCGCATATCCGACCCAACCGCCGGGGCCCAGCAGCTGAAACTGCTCTTTCCAATGGAGTAGGATGCTATCCTGGAGGTGCAACAAACAGGTGGACGCCGCCAGACAGATAGCTAACCAACCGAATTTTGTTCCCACCCGAAAGCCGGGAGCCGCCATTTTCGCCAGACCGAACCCCAACAAAACCGCCGGAATCAAAAACGCCGCCGCCCCAATCAAAAAGTATATGCACCCCGCGATCGTCGCTCCGAAAGCGCCCCCCAGACTCATGGCCGGTCCGCTCGACCCCGACCGCGGGCTGAAAAACACCCAATCCGGTAGGTCGACTGGATTGTAGGAAAGCAGGAGCAAAAAGAGGAGCACCGCCAGCCCCAGATATAAATAAGCTGCGCACGACCGATAAAGAGTCTGCAGCCAACCTTCTCGCACACGATACATGTCATCCATCTATGACGGATCGTTCGTTGATTCAATCCCGAACTCCCATTCAAACCGGAAAATCGTGGCGTTGTTAGCGAAATGGCCAGAAGCCGGGAAAGTCAAAACGCGACTCGGCGCCGGGATCGGGCTGGACCAGGCGGCTGTGGTGCACCGGGTGCTAGTGGAACGACTGATCCCGATCGTCCCGGCGGAATGGGCCTTGCAGGTTTGGTTCGCCCCAGCTGAGGCGGAAGAGCGAATGACGCAATGGCTGGCAGGTCGCCATCCCCGATTGACCCTGCGGTCTCAACCGGCGGGAGATCTCGGGGATCGGTTACGAGCCGTGTTCGTTTCCAACCCCGGGGCGGACGTGGTGGCCATCGGGGCGGATTGTCCCCGCTTGACCCGGACCGGGTTGGTCGCAGCGTTCGAAGCTTTGGCAGATTCGGATGCGGTGGTCGGGCCGGCCGAGGATGGGGGGTATTACCTGATCGGCATGCGCCGGTATCAACCGGCATTGTTTGAAAAAATTCCGTGGAGCAGCCATGAAACGCTGGCGGTGACCTGGCAACGGGCGGCCGCGGTGGGGTGCCGAATGGCGCGATTGCCGTCCTTGCCGGACCTGGATGATCTTGAGGATTGGCACCGGCTTCCCGCCCCGTTACGCCAGATTTTAGAACAGGCGATAAAAGATGGGGAGCGATAACCCCGGACGTTCATCAATCCAAACGCCGCGTCAAAGCGGTTGCGGCAGCTTCGAAGGCTTGAGCCACGGGATTTTGCGGTTGCTCCAGCACGATCGGTCGCCCCCGGTCACCGGCTTCCCGTGTGGCGATGTCGATCGGAATCTGCCCTAATAATGGCACCCCGAGCCTCGCCGCTTCTCGCACCCCGCCTCCCTCGCCGAAGATGGCATGCCGCGTGCCGTCTCCTTCTGGGCATTGGAAATAGCTCATGTTCTCGACTAGACCGAGCACGGGCACATTCACCTTGGCAAACATCCCAGCGGCCTTGCGGGCATCAATGAGGGCGACTTCCTGGGGGGTCGTGACAATCACCGCCCCGGCCAGGGTGACGGTTTGCACAATCGTGAGTTGCACATCGCCGGTGCCAGGGGGGAGATCGAGCACGAGATAATCGAGTTCACCCCAGACCACCTGGCGAAGAAATTGCCGGGTGATACTCGTCACCATCGGTCCCCGCAGGATGGCCGGTTGATCATCCTCCACCAGCAGGCCCATCGACATGAGGCGGATCCCGTATTGTTCGACCGGGAGAATCCGGTTGTCATCGGCCGGCAACGCCGGGTCGCGCGAACCAAACATCAAAGCGACGCTCGGCCCATAAATATCGGTGTCGCAGAGCCCGGTTTTTCCGTGGCGGGAGAGAGCAACGGCGAGGTTGGCGGCCACGGTCGATTTTCCGACGCCCCCTTTACCGCTGGCCACGGCAATTACGTGGCGCACCCCGGGAATTTGTTCCGTGCCACTCATCGTGCCCGGAGCCGCCCCTTGGGTCGGCTGGTCAATGTCGATGATCACTCGGGCATTTGCCACGCCCGGCACTTTCCGAAGGGCGGCTTCGCTCTCCTGCTGAATCGTGGCAGGCACCCGAGGATCGGTCGTTGCCAGCTTCATCCGCACCAAGACTTCGCCGTGGTCGGCCTGGATTTCTTTTACGAGGCCGAAGGAGACGATGTGACGGGAGAAACCGGGATATTTGACGGTTTCGAGGGCGGCGAGAATTTCTTTTTCGGTCGGGGATTGAGGCATGAGACTAGTATTGTTTACGCATGTTACTCGGGAGGATATTCAATTCCATCCGGTATTTGGCAACGGTGCGGCGGGCGATTGGGATGCCCTGTTTGGTTAGGGTGGCCACGATTTCCTTGTCGCTCAACGGTCGGGCCGGATCTTCGTGGCGGACCAGCTCGGCGATGGCATCTTTCACGCTGGTATTGCTGAGCGACACGCCGTCGGAGGTCTGATAGCCGGGAGTGAAAAAGTATTTCATCTCAAAAAGACCGTGGGGAGTGGTCATATATTTTCCTGAGATAGCCCGGCTTACCGTCGTCTCATGCACGCCCACGACATCCGCCACCTGGCTCATCGTCAAGGGTTTAAGAAAGGCGGGGCCGCGCTCAAAAAAGTCCACCTGCCGGACCAGGATTTCGTTGGCAATATTTTGAATCGTCTGTTGGCGTTGATGGATGCTGCGGATGAGGAATTTGCCGCTGCGGATTTTTTCCCGGATATAATCTTTCACATCCGCCCCGTTCCCCCCCTGGGCCATAATATCTTTGTAAGTATTGCTGATGCGCAGGTGCGGCACTTGTTCGCCGTTCAGGCTGGCTATCCAACGTCCGTCGATTTTTTCAACTGTCACATCCGGCAGAACATAAGTGTGGCTTTCCGGGGCAAACATCCGGCCCGGACGCGGATCGAGGAGGGCGATAGAATTGGCCGCTCGTTGCACCTCAGCGGGAGTGACCCCCAGTTTGCGGGCGATATCGGGAAACTTCCGACGACCGAGCAACTCCATGCAGCGATCGACCATTTGATACTCCAAACTTTCCATCCGGTTTTGCAACCGGAGCTGAATCAAGAGGCATTCCCGCAAATTTTCCGCCCCAACGCCTGGCGGATGAAACGTTTGAATCAACTCCAGCAACCGCTGGAAATCGGCCTCATCCGCCCCCGTGTTGGCAGCCATTTCCGCCGGGGACGATTGCAAGTATCCATCATCGTCGATGTTGCCCACGATCAATTCAGCCAGCTTGAGGTCTTCCGTGCCGGTTTGATTGAGCCGGAGTTGCTCCACGAGATGCTGTTGGAGCGTGGTTGGCGTGGTGATGGAATCAAAGCGATGTTGGCGACGTTCTTCGTCCTCAATAGAGCGGGAGGTGTATGAGCTGTTCTGCGCCATGTATTCACGCCATTCATCATCGAGACGGGCGAGCTGTTCGAATTCCTTGTCGAAATCATCCCCCTCGGGTGCTTCATTCTCTGCCGGTTCATGTTCGGGCGGCAGATCTTCTAACACGGGATTCACTTCGAGCTCCTGCTGGACAATCGCCCGCAACTCCAAAGTTGGAGCCTGCAAAATTTGCAAACTCTGCTGGAGCTGCGGAGCCAGAACCTGCTGCAAAGACAACGTCTGACCTTGATGCATGCCGACACTCGCCATAAGCCTGCGAGCTTACTGTTCAGAGTCGGCAAGACAAGCATTTTTCAAGCCAATCTATCGCAAGTTCCAAAAAACACTTCCGGTAAAGTCGTGTTTCGCTGGCTTGCAGGCACGAATCCTGCCCTCTAGAATGCCCCTATGAATCGTCTTACTCCCTTCCTGTTGACCTCTGCCTTTGCCCTCTCCCTGGCGGTCTTCCTCGCCCCGGCCCAGCAACCAGCCGCCCAACCAGCCACCCAACCAGCCACCCAACCTCCCTCCCAAACAGCCGCCGCGCCCCTCGCCGCTGGCCCCGACGCCGCCCTCACCAGCTTGATTAACGAGTTGGCCACCCAACAAAAGCAAATCGCCGATAATATGACCCAAATGGAAACGCGCCTCGCCACCATCGAAGAAGATGTCCGCCAAGCCCGCATCTTCGCCCGCCGCGGAGGTGGCGGAGGAACCAACTAACCTTCCCACCTTCCCACCTTCCCACCTCATCCCTTGAAAATTATGATGCCCCCTCGCCTTCTCTCGCTCCGTCGCTCCTTCTCTATCCCTCTCTTGGCCCTCCTCATCGGCCTCGGCTCTTTCACTCTCTTGCATTCGCAACAACCGGTCGCTCCTCAGGCTATTCCAGCCGCTAACCCGGTCGATCCCGCTACCCTCCAATCGCTGCAAGCCCTCAAAGCCGCCAATGCCGCCCTCATTCAACGTCAGGAAACTTTGATGAAACGACTCAAGGTCCTCGAAGAAGAAGCCCGTCAGCTTCGGATCTTTGCCAAACGCTCCTGAGCCGCCTCACCGGCTCCATTCAAGCATCCGCAAAATCGGCGCCTCAGCCCGTTGCCGGACCGATTCGTCCATCGTCAGCTCGGGCTGCAAATCGACCAGGGCACGGTGGAGTTTTTCCAACGTGTTCATCTTCATGTAACGACACTCCGCACAGGCGCAGTGGCCGGTAGGAGCGGCAATGAATTGTTTGCCGGGGACCTCCTTCTGTAGCCGGTGCAGCATCCCAGCTTCTGTCGCGACGATCAGGGCGGCAGCACGCTGAGCACGAGCCCAATCAATCATTTTCTCCGTTGAACAGACCTCGTCGGCCAAGAGGCGAACCGCGTAAGGACATTCCGGATGAGCGACCAGCGGAGCGCCAGGATGCGCTTCCCGAATGCGATGAATGCTCTCGCGGGTGAACTCCACATGCACGTAACAATTCCCCCGCCAGAGATCCATTTTCCGCCCGGTCTGCTCCATCACCCAAGCGCCCAAGTTTTCATCCGGGACAAAGAGAATCTGACGGTCAGCCGGGGCGCGTTCGACCATTTTCACGGCGTTGCCACTGGTGCAAATGACGTCCGAAAGGGCTTTCACCCCCGCGCTGCAATTGATGTAAGCAATGACGTAATAATTTTTGTCCCGGTTTGCGGCCAGATAGGCAGCGAGCTTGTCCGGCGGGCAACTATCCGAAAGCGAACACCCCGCGTCGAGGTCGGGCAAGAGCACGGTGCGGGTGGGGTTCACGATTTTGGCTGTCTCCGCCATGAAATGGACGCCGCAGAAGACAATCACGTCGGCATCACTTTCTTTGGCGCGATAGCTGAGGCCGAGGGAATCGCCGACGTAATCAGCGACGTCCTGAATCTCGCCCACTTGATAGTTGTGGGCGAGGATGACGGCATTCCGACGTTTTTTCAGCTCGCGAATTTCTTCGGCGAGATCGGTGCTGAGAAGTGGGGTGACCATGGGAGAGCGGCACTTGACCGTGACACCCACACGTTTCCATAGTTCGCCTTGTGACGCAATCTTCTGACCTCCGAATCGTCGTGCTCGGTGCCGGCAAAATGGGCGCGGCCTTTTTAACGGGCCCCAGCTTGTTCTTGGGCAGCATACCGCGCACCGCATTTTCTACGACCGCAAT
>CAZSPO010000128.1:0-7980 GCA_964608775.1 uncultured Chthoniobacterales bacterium
CTTATCTTGCGGTCCAAAACGCTTAAGTACTTCACCCTGTTTATTAACTAAAAACGCGCTTGCCAAAGCCGGGCATCCCGCGCAGTAAACAGCCATGCGCATTCTGGCCACCCTGCTTCTCCTCGCTCACGCCATGGCTCCAGTGTTGCGTGCGCAAGAAGAGGCGAGGCCCGGCCCCCAAGCACCCCAAGCACCCCAAGTGCGCCAAATAGAGGCGGCGGCGGAGCCGGAGGCAGCTTCAGGTTCGGTGACCGATCCGACTGCGGCTCCGATGCCGTTGTTGCCGCCCCCTTCCCCGTTGCTGCAGCCTTCCCGCCCGCCTCTTTTCGAGCCCCCCTCCTCTGAACCGCTCCCTCCGCCCGAGGCTGGCGAACCGATCCCCGATATTGAAGCGCAATTCGAAAACTTCCCGGTGCTGGACGAAAAAGAGCTTCTCTCTCCCGGCCGCCTTGTCACGGCTGCGCAACGCCGGGTGCAACTGCGTAAAGCCCGTTCCGTGGCGGAATCTGATGCGGGCGTGCAAGCGGCACGGTTCAACGCAGCGGAATCGCTGACTTTCGCGGGTCGACGGGAGTGGTTGACGGAATATTACCGGTTACTCGCCGCGCGGATGCGCAAGCAATCCCCAACCCTCCGGCCTGAGATCGACCGGTTGGAGATCGATTCGATCAAGGCATTGAACGATCTGCCGACTGATCCGAACGACACGCTCGACGCTTACCTGCCGCCCCGCTGATTCGCTCGGTCGCCCGATTCGACCCTGGGACCACCCGCCATGCAAGAGGGAATGTTATTCATTCAAGACCTGGCGATCCTGATGATGTGCGCCGGGATTTTTGGCTGGATCGCCAAGCGTTGCGGGCTATCGACCGTAGTCGGCTATCTGCTCGCTGGCATTGTCATCGGACCGAACACCCCACCTTTTGCCTTCGTCACCGACCCTGGTCGCATTCAGACCATGGCGGAGCTTGGGTTGGTCTTTGTGATGTTTAATATCGGCATGGGTCTGAGTATCCGACGTCTTCAGCGGATGGGGATGGCCGCCCTCATGGCGACGGCGATCGGGGCGGCCATCAATTGTTACGGCAGCCAGACCCTCGGGCATCTGCTCGGGATGGACGGGAACCAAAGCCTTTTCCTGGCCGGCATGCTGATGGTCTCCAGTTCTGCCATTATCAGCAAAGTGTTGGTAGAACAAGACGCCGTCCATCTTCGCTCTGGGCAAATGGCGATCGGGGTGACCGTGCTCGAAGATATCGTGGCGGTGGTGATGCTGACCCTGCTCGGGTCCATCGCCCTCAAAGGCAGCGCCTCGGTCGCCGCCATCGGTCAAACAGTCGGGTTGCTTGGGCTCTTTGTCCTGTTGCTGGCCTTTGTCTCCATGCTGCTGGTCCCCCGGTTGATGGACCGTCTGAATCGGGCCGGTTCTCCTGAAGTGCAGACCACCATCACCGTCGGGCTCGTGCTCGGACTTTCCTGGCTGGGCGTGAAGGCCGGGTATTCCTCCGCCCTCGGCGCCTTTCTCCTGGGAGCCATCGTGTCCGAAACGCCACAAAAACCGCAGGTCGAACGGATGTTCGAAGGGTTGCGGGAAATGTTCAGCGCCATGTTTTTCGTCGCCATTGGGATGATGATTCAGGTCCGCTATTTCGGGGAGCTTTGGCCGCACATCTTGATCATCTCGGTCGTCGTCCTCATCGGTCGCACGGTCGCAGCCAGCCTGGCTTTTGTGGTCACCGGCCATCCGCTGCGCGATTCGCTCCGGGCCGGCATGACCCTCACGGTGATCGGGGAATTTTCTTTCATCATTGCCCAGCTCGGCATCGCCGGCGGGGTGCTCGATCAGAGCTTCTATCCGCTCGCGGCCGGGGTCGCGCTGGTGACGGCTGTCGCCGCTCCGTTCATGGTCCGATTTGGCGGTGCGACGGCCCGTTTTGTGGAGCGGTGTGAACCGGCGTTCGCCCGGCAATTGCTAGAGTCTTACCGTAATGCCCTGGAAGAATTTGGGGCGATGCAAAACCGGAGTGCCCTTTGGTCACTCCTTCGCGGTCGGATGATTCAGGTGCTCTTGACCGCCGCCTTCGTGACCGGGCTGCTCATTTATTCCCGCACGTTTTACAGCTATCTCCGGGGCGAGATTGGACCCATTTTACTCTTTCCGAATGGATTGGCCTTGATTTATTGGAGCGCCTTGGGGGTGGTGGTGCTCGCTCCTGTTTACGCGATTTGGCGGAACTTGGAAGCGATGAGTCTTATGTTGGTCGAGGCGGCGACCCATCATCCCCCGTGCGGGACCCTGCAGGGGAGGCTCTTGCAAACGACCTTCCGGGTGCTGGCTTTCGGGCTCATCGCCCTCTGGCTCTGGGGGGTGCTCCCGGTTTCACCCGCCGCTTACCCCATCATCGCCGCCTGCCTGGTGGTGATCCTTGTTGTTATTCTCTTTTTCGGCAAACGCCTTGTCCGGGTCCAAAGCCAGGTGGAAGGAGCCCTCCACGATGTGCTGGCCGCAGCCCCTTCCCCGACCCCCGGAGCCCCCGAACTGGCCTGGCTGCAAACGCACAAGGAATGGGAGGTCAACATCGGGGAAACCATCCTGCCCGACAACGCGGTCGCCGCCGGCAAGACCATCGCCGAACTCCAACTCCGCCCCCGTTTTCAAATCTCCATCGTCGGGATCGACCGCCAGGGATTCATCCTCCCCAACCCCGGCCCCGGCACCGCCCTTTATCCCCGTGATCGCCTGCTTTTGCTGGGCGAACCGGACGAGGTAAAAAAGGCGGAGGAAACCCTGTTGCAAGTGCGGGCTCCCGACGGGGGCACCGTTGATTTTGACGAACTGGGCATGGAAATCGTCGTCGTCGATCCTAGCAGCCCGCGGATCGGCGGGCGATTGGCCGATATGCAGATCCCGGCCAAAACCGGCGTCCAACTCGCCGGCATCCGACGCCCTACCGGCACCCTGCTCGCCCCGGGCGGCAACGAGCGTCTGCAGGCGGGCGATGAACTGCTTGTACTCGGGGACAACAGTCAAATCATGGAATTCATCCGCTGGCTGATGACCGATGGCGACCAGACCTGGGTCTTTAAACACCCAGGGATGTCTTCCCCTTCTTGAAACGGTTGCCTCATCGCATGTGTCAAAACTGTCACAAACGAAGGCGCATCTTGGTTGCGCGCCAAAACGACTCTGCTAGTCTCCGGCCTCATTGAGCGGTCCGGGAATGAGGCAACTCCCGTCGGCCCAACCGGTTTCGCCTCCCTCCTCCATGGTTAGCGTCACGATCGAAAATCTCACCAAACGGTTCGGCAAAACCCCCGCCCTCCGCGACATCAGCCTTCGGATTGAACCGGGTGAACTCTTTTTTCTCCTCGGCCCAAGCGGTTGCGGGAAGACGACCTTGCTTCGGAACATCGCCGGATTTTACATCCCAGAAGAAGGCCGGATTTTGTTCGACTCGGAAGATGTCACCCAGCTCCCGCCCCATCGGCGCAACACCGGGATGATGTTTCAAAGCTACGCGCTCTGGCCCCACATGACCGTAGCGGGGAACGTGGCCTTCGGCTTGGAAGAACGCAAGGTCCCCAAGAAACAGATTCTCGACCGGGTGCAGGCGGCTCTTGCCTCGGTCAAAATGGAGAGTTACGCGACCCGGAAAATCAATCAGCTCTCGGGCGGTCAACAACAACGGGTCGCCCTCGCCCGCGCCCTCGTGATTCGCCCCCGCTGCCTGCTCCTCGACGAACCGCTCTCCAATCTCGATGCCAAGCTCCGCCTGGAAATGCGGACCGAAATCCGGCGGGTCTGCAAAGAATTTAACTTGACCGCCATCTACGTGACGCACGACCAGAAAGAAGCGCTCTCGATTGCCGATCGGATGGCCATTCTAGATGGCGGCAACATCGCGCAATGCGGTAAACCGCGGGAAGTTTACCAGAGCCCAATTTCCAAGCTCGTCGCGGATTTTATTGGAGAAACCAACTTCCTCGAGGCCACGGTCGCCGGCCACGAGGAGAACGGGGTTGAGGTGATGATCAACGGCATCCCGTTCACCGGGCGAATCACACGAGAAGGCTGGCAGCCGTCGGTCGGCGAGCAAGTGGTGGTCTCCGTGCGCCCCGAAGCCTGGATTCTTCGCGAAGAACCAGCCCCCCGCAACGCCTTGCCAGGGCGGATCGGAGATTCCATTTATCTCGGCGAAATCGCGCAATACGCCTTCGTGCCCGACCAACTGCACGCTCTGAAAATTTTCGAACTAAACCCGCGCCACCTGGATGCCGCCGGGCGGGCCGAAACCCTTCACGCTACGGTGCTCCCGGATGACGTCGTGATTCTGCCCCGGTCATGATTCGCAATATCGCCGTTCTCCTTGCCCTGCTGCTGGTCTTGGCGGTGCCGTTCGCCTTGAAGCCAAGGGAAAATCTCCTGCTGCAAGCCGACGAAACCTTGATCATCATCTCGCCGCATAACGAGGCGATCCGCTTTGAATTTAGCCGCGCGTTTAATGATCACATCCGTGCGAAACGCGGCACCAGCGTCCGCATTGACTGGCGGATGCCCGGCGGCACAAGCGAGATCTCCCGGTTTCTCGAAGGCGAATACACCGCCGCTTTTCAATATCACTGGACCCAGCAACTCGGGCGAGCATGGACGTCTGAAGTCGAAACCGCATTTCAAAATCCGAAAATCATTTTACCCGAAAACCCGGCGAATGACACCCCCGCCGAGGCGGCCCGACGGGCCTTCTTGGAGTCGGAGGTCAGCTGCGGGATGGACCTCTTTTTTGGGGGCGGACGATACGATTTCGACAAGCAGGCGGCGGCGGGTCGACTGGTCAACAGCGGCATTATGCGGCGGCATCCGGGTTGGTTCGGAGAACCGACCGGCATTCCCCAGACCGTGGGTGGGGAGGCTTACTGGGACAAAGATGGGCGATGGGTTGGAGCCTGCGTTTCGGCCTTCGGCATTGTCTACAATCTCGACTCTCTTGCCAGGCTCGGAATCGAACAGCCGCCCGCCCAATGGAACGATCTCGCCCACCCGAAATTGATCGGCCAAGTCGCCCTGGCAGACCCCACGAAAAGCGGCTCAGCCGCAGCCGCATTTGAAATGCTCATCCAACAGCAGATGCAGGAAGCGGTGCAAGAGGCTGGTGGCGTGGTCGATGACCGCCGACTGGCCGAAGGCTGGGCGTGCGCCATGCGGCTCATCCGGCGGATCGCGGGCAACACCCGGTATTTTACTGATTCGGCCTCCAAGATTCCGATCGACGTCTCCCTCGGCGACGCCGCAGCCGGGATGGCGATCGATTTTTATGGTCGTTTTCAAAGCGAATCCGTCCGGCACCCCGACGGCACTTCCCGCATGCAATACATCACCCCGGTTGGGGGCACCTCGATCGGGGCCGACCCCGTGGCCATGCTCCGAGGCGCTCCCCACGCAAGTCTGGCAGAGGAATTTATCGATTTTGTCCTTTCGTTGGAGGGGCAGAAATTGTGGAACTTCAAAGTCGGCACCCCGGGTGGCCCGACCCGCTATGCGCTGCGACGGTTGCCCATCGTTCCGGCTCTTTACGCCCCGGAATACGCGCAATTCCGTTCGGACCCCGACGTGAACCCTTACCAACAGGCCAAAGCTTTCGAATACCATCGCGATTGGACCGGTCGCCTTTTCGGGGCCATCAGCTTCACCGTGCGGGTCATGTGTCTGGAGCCGCATCACGAACTCCGTGAAGCTTGGCACGCCCTCATCACACACAACTTCCCCCCCGAGGCGACCGCGCGCTTTGATGAAGTCGCCCCCTTTGATTACGACACCGTGCGCACCACGATTTTCGAAGCACTCCGGAGCGACCGAATTGGGCAGGTGCGGCTCGCCCGCGAACTGGGCGAAAAAGTCCGAGCGCAATACCGCGAGGTCATCGCTCTCGCGGAGGAGGGAAAATAAAGGGTTATGTCGAAACAGCTCGCCATTATTGTCTTCATTGCCACGAGCCTTTTCTTCTTCTTTTTCTTCATCTGGCCGATTTTCGCGACGTTGCAAGGGGCGTTCTTCGATGCCAACGGCCGGTTCACTCTCGATTTTGTTTTCGAGGTCTTCCGAAATCCCATTTATCTCGAAGGTCTTTGGAATGCATTTTGTCTAGCGATGTGGAGCACTTTCTTCTGCCTGATCATCGCCATTCCCCTCGCTTTCGTCGCCGACCGCTTTCTCTTTCCCGGCAAAGGCATTTTGCAGGCGCTGGTTCTCGTGCCGATGATCCTCCCTCCCTTCGTCGGAGCCATCGGGGTGAAACAAATTCTCGGCCAGGAAGGCTCCCTGAATGCCCTGCTCCGTCAATTCGGTTGGCTCGCGCCAGATGCCGCCATTGACTGGTTGGGCGAAGGTCGGTTCTGGGGTGTTGTTGTCCTGAATGCCCTGCATCTTTACCCGATTCTCTACCTCAATGTCGCGGCCGCCCTAGCTAACATCGATCCCGCCATGGAAGAAGCGGCGGAAAATCTTGGATGCACCGGCTTTCGAAAATTCGTTCGGGTCACTCTCCCATTGATCATGCCGGGCCTTTTCGCCGGAGGGACCATCATCTTTATTTGGGCCTTCACCGAGCTCGGCGTGCCACTCATGTTTGATTATACGCGAGTGACATCCGTCCAAATCTTCGACGGCATCAAGGATATCGGCAACAACCCCTTTCCGTATGCCCTCGTGGCCGTCATGCTCGTGGCGACGGCCTTGCTCTACACGCTCAGCAAACTTTTGTTCGGGCGGAACACCTTCGCCATGATGCCAAAGGCCAATGTGGGAGCTGGCCCGCGACGGTTAGGATGGTTCGGGGGCTCGGCTTGCACCGCCTTTTTCTCGGGCATTACTTTTATCGCCGTCCTACCCCACATCGGGGTGGTGCTCGTCGCCTTTTCGCATGATTGGTATCGCACAATTTTCCCCGCCTCCTTCACGCTTGAACACTTCCAAGCTGCCCTCGGGCACAACCTCACCTTGCCGGCGATCAAAAACAGTCTGCAATACGCCGGGCTCTCCACCTTGTTCGATCTCGTGTTGGGGATTGCAATCGCTTACGTCGTAGTCCGCACCACCCTGCCCGGTCGGCAAATCCTCGATGCCCTCGCCATGCTGCCCCTGGCCGTTCCGGGGCTCGTCCTGGCCTTTGGCTATCTGGCCATGACCAAAGAAGGCCAGCTCTTTGATTTCCTTAATCCTACCGACAACCCGCTCCCGCTGCTGGTGATCGCTTACGCCGTGAGGAGATTGCCCTACGTCGTTCGCTCGGCGGCAGCCGGTTATCAACAAACCAGTGTGACCCTAGAAGAAGCCGCTCAAAACCTTGGCTGCCCCCCTTTGAAGACCCTCCGCCGGATCACCTTGCCCCTCATCGCCGCCAACTTGATCGCGGGCGGGCTTCTCGCCTTTTCCTTCGCCATGTTGGAAGTCAGCGATTCGCTGTTGCTCGCGCAGAAGCAAGAATTTTACCCGATCACAAAGGCCATTTACGAGTTGTTCAATTTGCTGGGCCAAGGCCGGTTTGTAGCGAGTGCGTTGGGCGTCTGGGCCATGGCATTTCTTGCGGTATCGATCATTGGAGCCAGCCTGATTCTCGGGAAAAAGCTGGGGGCTCTCTTCCGAGTTTGAGCGGTCTGCAGGCTGTGATACGCCCACAAAATATCCCTCAAACCCCTTGCGCCCCCCGGTCAAAGGTGTCACTTTTCAAATCCGCGGGCTGTAGCTTAGCTTGGTAGAGCGCTGCGTTCGGGACGCAGAGGTCGTGGGTTCGAATCCCGCCAGCCCGAATTTGCGCGAAGCGCAACAAATGACCTCACCAGCGGGGTTCGAACGAAGTTCGACCGGCATCGCGCAAAGCGCGAAATCCCAAAACGCGCGAAGCGCCATCCCCCGGGTCCGCTCCGCGGACAATCCCGCCAGCCCGAATTTGCGCGAAGCGCAACAAATGACCTCACCAGCGGGGT
>CAZSPO010000128.1:8080-9312 GCA_964608775.1 uncultured Chthoniobacterales bacterium
TCGAACGAAGTATCGGTCTCGTGGCATAACGATGACGGAAGGGGAGTCGACGGGCCGAAGGCCCATCAACAAGCCAGCCCAGGGGGGGCTTGCCCGTAGGTGCCCCGCGTGCTTTGTTGCGCCTTATTGCTTTCCTCTGCCCCACCGTGTTTCGCTTCCTGCTTCTTTTTATATTGGCTATTGCCCCCCTGCTACGCCTGCGTGCCGAAGAATGGGCGGTCCTTACTCGGGAATTCGAGTCCACCCTTCACCCCGCCGTCCAACATCAACGGTTGCAAGTCCGCGCTCCTGGCGACTCTCTACCGACCCCCGTCGAAATCCTCAGCTTCGATGACCGAGCGATCCGATTTAAAGTCATCGACAACCCCACCGAACCCCGTCTAAGCCTGGCGCAAGCCATGGGGGCCGTTGGCGCGTTGGCTGGTGTGAACGGGGGGTATTTCCACCCCGATTACCGTCCCGTCGGCCTTGTGATAGCGGAAGGGGAGACGGTGGCCCGTGCCGAAAAAGCCGCCTTGCTCAGCGGAGTTGTCGTCGTTGAAAACGGTCAGGTGCGGATTCTCCGTTATCAAGAGTTCAACCCCACCGATCGTTTGGAATCCGGGATTCAAGCCGGCCCGTTCCTGATTGACCAGGGAGAACCGGTCGCAGGACTCAACGCTGATCGTCGTGCCAAACGGACCTTGATTGCGAGTGACGGCGCTCATCGCCATGCCCTAGTTGTCACAGGTGTTCTAACATTGGCGCAAACCGCTCAACTGCTGAAGGCCATCCCGCTTGGGTTGGATTGGAAGCCGGCACGAGCCTTGAATTTGGACGGCGGATCGAGCACCGCCTGCTGGGTGGGGCGCCCGGAAGGGCGGGCGTTTTCGCAACCGGAGTGGGGGCATGTGCGCAATTTCTTAGCCATCCTCCCCAAATGACCCGAAAATGACGCGGGGACGCAGCCAACCTTTTTCACGGGTGCCGGGGGGGAAAAGCTGGAGTTTTTTTGATTGGAACGATAGGGTTCCATCTTCCGGCTCGTGGTGAAATGGCAGACACAGAAGACTTAAAATCTTCTGACCGCAAGGTCGTGCGGGTTCGAGTCCCGCCGAGCCGATATTGCCTCGTGCGAATAAGGGGTAGGGGTCAGTCGAGCATTCTTGACACCACAACCGATTGGTCACGAATGATTGCCGACCCCATTGGCTCACTGGATCGGGGGCGGGGGCAGCCTCCGCGGCAGGGCC
>CAZSPO010000129.1:0-9247 GCA_964608775.1 uncultured Chthoniobacterales bacterium
CCTCTCCCGCCGTCCCACTCCACCGCGCGCCGGAAGAATCCAGAGTCGCGACTCGATGCGGCGACAGAAGCGGCCACCTGGAAGATTGACCTGGGCGGGACCGTGCGGATTCAACATTGCGCGAATCGATTCGATGAGCGCATGAGAAAGCTCGGGAACGGCCTGCTCTCGGAGCCAATGAAGCAACCACCGCCGTTGAATGGCGATCGGCCACGCCCGCATTTCCCTCACGGTCGGAAGCGGTTCAAGCGGGGGCAATTGCGTTTCAATCCAGGCGTTCTCCACGCGAGCCACCTCGGCGAGTTGAACCAACGCCCGGCGGACAGGGCGCCCCACCGTTTTTTCCAAAATCGGCAAGAGCTCGTGCCGAAGTCGGTTGCGGGTATGAAGAGGACTGGCGTTGGAAGCATCTTCACGCCAGCGAAGCCGGTGAGTAGCAGCCCAAGCTTCTAAATCCTCGCGGGAGAGAAGCAGCAATGGTCGGAGCAAGGTGAACGGTCGCCCATCCACAGCCCGAACGGCGATGGGAGCCATGCCGCCAAGGCCGTCCATGCCAGTGCCCCGCATGAGATTCCAGAGGACCGTCTCCGCTTGGTCATCGGCGTGATGAGCCAGGAAGAGGCGGGGGGCGCGATGAAGCCGCCCCATCGCGGCGAGGACGGAATACCGGAGGCGACGGGCTTCAGTTTCGACCGACCCATCTCCCGAGAGAGGGGCGTCGCGGCATTCAAAGGGGAGGTCGCGAGCGGCGGCGAGGCGGGCGGCGAACCGGGCGTCGGCGTCGGAATCCCGACCTCGAAGGCGGTGGTTCACATGACAAACAATCAGACGGCGAAATCCCGAGGCGAGCAGCCAGTCGAGCAGGACCACCGAATCCCTTCCGCCGGAGAGAGCCACGAGATGGCGGCGGGTGGGCGGGGAGAGGGAGCGAAGATCGGCGGCAGCTTGGTTAAAACGGCCTTCCACCGCTTGATTCCATCCGGAAGACGGGTGCGCCATGGCGACTAGCCTGCCGGAATAGCGGGCGGTTTGGCAACGTTGGAGCGGAAGCCGGTTAGCGCGGCACGAGCCGAGCCGCGCCCATGGCGGCATGAAGCGGTTCCGGGAGCAGGACGCTGCCGTCGGCTTGCTGACCATGTTCGAGCAGGGCGACCATGAGTCGGGGAAGAGCGAGCCCCGATCCATTCAGGGTGTGGCACATGCGATTCTTGCCCTCGGCATCTTTGAACCGGAGTTGCATGCGGCGGGCTTGATAATCTTCAAAATTCGAAACGCTCGAAACTTCCAGGAACCCCCCTTGCCCCGCAGCCCAAACCTCGATGTCATAAGTCTTGGCAGCCGAGAACCCGAGGTCGCCCGCGCAAAGTTCGATCACCCGATAAGGCAACCCGAGCTGTTGCAGAACCGCTTCGGCGTGGCTGAGCAACTGTTCGTGCTCGGCGTAAGAGGTTTCCGGACGGGTAATGCGAACCAACTCGATTTTATCAAATTGATGGACCCGGATGAGACCGCGACTGATTTTTCCCGCTGAACCAGCTTCGCGCCGGAAGCAGGGCGAGTAAGCGGCGTAAGCGATCGGGAGCTCCGTGTGGGCAAGCAATTCTTCACGGCGCAAATTGGTGACGGGCACTTCCGCTGTGGGAGCCAAGAAAAACTCGCCCCCATCAATCCCATACATGTCTTCCTCAAATTTCGGCAGCTGCCCCGTGCCGACCATGCATTCGCGACGAATCAGGTAAGGGGGAGCGACTTCGGTGTAGCCGTGCACCCCCGTTTGCAAGTCGAGCATGAATTGAATCAACGCCCGTTGCAGCCGGGCACCGGGGCCGGTGAGGGTGGGGAAACCGCTGCCCGCAATTTTCGCCCCCCGCTCGAAATCGACCAGACCGAGCCGCTTCGCGATCTCAACATGATCCACGGGGGGGAAATCAAACACGGGAAGAGTGCCCCAGGTTTTCACGAGCGGGTTGGCCGTTTCATCGGCTCCGACGGGGCAATCGGGGTGAGGCAAATTGGGTATCGCCAGGAGTTGATCCCGCAGACGGTTCTCCGCTTCAGCGGCGGCCTGGCCAAGGGCGTCGATTTTCTCCCCGTTCGCCCGGACCTCCGCTTCGACATCAGCGGTCTCCTCGCCACGCGCTTTGCGTTGACCGATCGCTTTGCTGGCTTGCTTGCGCTCGGCTTGGAGCCGCTGGGTCTCGGTCTCCAGGCGGCGGCGTTCGGCATCCACGGCGAGCACACCATCCACGGCAGCGGCGAGGGCGGGATCGCGGAGGGCGAGCCGGGCTTTGACCCCATCGGGGTGGTCGCGGAGAAGGCGTATGTCGAGCATGCGGGAGGTTGAAGCCTATTTTGTGGGAGAAAGGCAACGCCCGAGTTCTTCTAAAAGAAACCGATGCATCCGAATCCCAGCCTCGAAATTTTCTACAGGAAAATTCTCATCCGGCGCGTGAGCCCCGCAATCGGGGAGGGCGAGCCCGAGCAGAAGGGTTTCCACGCCAAGTGCTTCCTTGAAGGTTTGAACAATGGGAATGCTGCCCCCTTCGCGGATCAAGACCGGGTCGCGATCCCAGGTGGTCCGGAGCGCTCGGATGGCGGCTTGGGCGGCGGCAAGTTGGGGGTCAAGCAGGTAAGGTTGTCCGGTGTGCCCACAACGGATGGTGGCCCGGATTTGATGAGGAATTTGGGCTTCAAGAAAAGCGGTCGCTTTAGTCAGGATGTCCTGGGGATTTTGGTTGGGCACAAGGCGAAAGGTGAGCTTGATGAACGCCCGGCTGGGGAGCACCGTTTTCGTCCCTTCCCCTTGATACCCCCCGCCGATGCCGTTGCATTCCGCCGTGGGCCGAGCCCACACCCGGGCGTAGGCGGAATGCCCGACTTCTCCGCCGAGAGCCGGGGCTCCGCTGACTCCCAACATGGCCGCTTCGCCATCGGGAAGGGTGTCCCACATCGCCAGCTCCCACGGTTCCACCGGGCGCACATCGTCGTAAAAGCCGGGAATTAAAACCCGCCAATCCGTGTCGTGCAGGCTGGCGACGAGTCGGGCGGCAACGGTGGCGGGATTGATCACCGCTCCGCCGTAGATCCCGGAGTGCAGATCAGACTTTGGCCCATGCAAAGTGACCTCCATGGCGGCGATCCCCCGGAGTCCGTAAGTGAGGGTAGGCAACCCAGGAGCCACCATGCCGGTATCCGAAACCGCCACGACATCGCAGCGCAAAATTTCGGCATGGGAACGGACGAACGCCGCGAGGTGCGGGCTGCCGATTTCCTCCTCGCCTTCGATCAAATAAATGAGATTGACCGGGAGCTCGGTTTCCTGCGCGAGGAGCGATTCCGTGCCAAGGATGTGGGCAAGGATTTGGCCTTTATTATCGGTGGCTCCCCGGGCGTAAATGCGCCCGTCGCGAAGGACCGGTTCAAAGGGGGGATTGGACCAGAGTGCCACGGGATCGACGGGTTGCACGTCGTAATGGCCGTAAATAAGGACCGTGGGACGCCCCTCCACCCGGGGAGAGCGGGCGAGGACGAGCGGGTGGCCCGGAGTGGAGTGGACAGCGCTTTCAAACCCCATCGCCTGAAACCGAGCATCAAGCCAACCGGCGCAGGCGACCATATGGGGCTGATATTGGGGATCGGTGGAGACCGAGGGGAACTGGAGAAAAGTAAAGAGCGTGTCGAGCGAGGAGTCGGGCATGGTCATCCTCTACGCGAGAGCAGCAACCGACGCAACGAACGGAATGGCCCAACGGATTCCACTTGCCTTTCCGGTCCGGCTTCTCAAACAGTTTCTCAAACAATGGCTGACCAGCATGCAATCGTGGCGGTTTACGACACCAAGTCGTATGACAAAGAATATCTAACAAACGCCGCACACCATCTGCCGGTGCGATTTCGGTTTCATGATTTTCGCTTGGAACCCGAGACGGCGGCGGCGGCGGCAGGCGCGGTGGCGGCTTGTGTTTTCGTGAATGACAATGCGAGCCGGGAATCGCTGGAGCGGTTGGCCCAAGCTGGCATCCGCCATTTGGCGCTCCGGTGCGCGGGCTTTAACAACGTCGATCTCGAAGCAGCCCGTGCCTTGGGCATCAAGGTCACACGAGTCCCGAGCTATTCGCCGCACGCGGTCGCTGAACATGCGGTCGCCCTGTTACTCGCGCTCAACCGCAAAATCCCACGAGCATCCAATCGGGTGCGCGACTTTAACTTCTCCCTCAGCGGCCTGGTCGGTTTCGATCTCTACCAAAAGACCGTGGGAGTCGTCGGCACGGGGAAAACGGGGCGCTTGGTCGCGGAAATATTGCGCGGCTTCAAAATGCGGGTCCTCGCCTACGACGTCTACCCGGACACGGCCTGGGCGGAGGCTCATGACGTTGAATATGTCCCCCTCCTCGACCTCGCGAAGGCATGCGATGTCCTCACCCTTCACACCCCCCTAACACCCGAGACCGACCACATTGTCAATGCCGATACCCTCGCGGTCATGAAGCGGGGGGTCTATATCATCAATGTGAGCCGGGGCCGATTGATCCATACCCACGCCCTGCTGCACGCTCTCAAGTCGGGGCATGTCGCCGGGGTCGGCCTGGATGTTTATGAAGAAGAAGAGGGGGTCTTCTTCGAAGATCTCTCGGGGGCGGTGCTGCTGGACGATGAACTCGCCCGGCTCCTGACCTTTCCTAACGTCTTGGTGACCGCCCATCAGGCCTTTCTCACCCACGAAGCCCTCACGGAGATCGCCCGCGTCACGGTGGAAAATGTCCGCCTTCACCTCGAAAACCTCCCCCCGATCGAAGGCACACCCCTCTGATCAACCTGCCTAAGAAGGCGGTTGCGCGAGCGGGAAATCCTTCCGATATTGCACAGTCCATGAGCGACCCAACCGCATCCACGCCCAAACTATCGCCAAACGAACCGCTGAAAGCCGCCTCCCACCATCTGCGCGGCACGATTGCCGAGGAACTCGCCGATTCCTCCACCGGAGCCATCTCCGCTGATAACAGCCAGCTCACTAAATTCCACGGGCTCTATCTTCAAGATGATCGGGATCAACGCATCGCTCTTAAGCGGGCTGGCCAGGAAAAAGCCTTCTCCTTTATGTGCCGGGTCCGACTGCCCGGAGGACGAGCGACACCGCAGCAGTGGATCATGCTGGATGATCTCTCCAATCAGTTCGCCTCCCCTTCCCTCCGGCTTACCACCCGGCAAACCTTCCAGTTCCATGGGATCCTCAAGGGAAACGTAAAACCGCTCATCCAAGGGATGCACCGCGCCCTGCTCGACTCCATCGCGGCCTGCGGCGACGTGAACCGCAACGTCATGGCTCCCCCCAACCCCGAGCAAACCGTCGCCCTTCAAGAAGTGTTCCAACACGCCCGCGCTTGGAGCGAATTCGCCCTCCCCAAAACCCGCGCCTACCACGAAATCTGGCTCGACCAAGAACTCGTCGCCGGTGGCGAAGAAAAAGAACCGCTCTACGGCGACACCTATCTGCCGCGCAAATTCAAAACCGGTTTTGCCCTCCCGCCCTCCAATGACGTCGATATCTTCTCCCAAGATCTCGGATTCATCGCCATTCTCGAAAAGGGCCAGCTCGTCGGTTACAATGTGACCGCTGGCGGCGGGCTCGGCATGAGCCATGGAAATGAGAAAACCTTCCCCCGACTGGCCGACCTGCTTGGGTTTATCCCCAAAGATAAGGTGAATGAAATCGGGGCCGCGATTCTCACCACCCAACGGGATTACGGCGATCGGGCGGAACGGAAACACGCCCGACTCAAATACACCATCGAAGATCGCGGAGTCGAATGGTTCAAGGCCGAAGTCGAAAAACGGGCAGGCTTCTCCTTCGGCCCCGCCCGCGAAATGGCCTTCACCACCATCGAAGATCCCCATGGCTGGCATCGCAACGCCGACGGCACTTGGTTTTACGGCCTCCACATCCTCAGCGGCAGGGTCAAAGATATTCCAGGTTGGCCAATGAAAACGGCCCTTCGCGAAATCGCCGAAATGCACGAGGGCGATTTCCGCCTTACTCCCTCCCAAAATCTCAGCATCGCCGGGGTTACCCACGAACAAAAACCGAAAATCGAAGCAATCCTCTCCCGGCACGGTCTCGGGAATGAAAATGAACAACTCCGGATGCGGCTGAACGCGCTCTCCTGCGTCGCCCTCCCCACCTGCGGCCTCGCGCTCGCCGAAAGCGAACGGGTGCTCCCGGATATCCTTGAAAAATTCTCGGCCACCTTGGAAATGGCCGGCTTGCAAAATGATGCGATCAGCTTGCGAATCACCGGTTGCCCCAATGGATGCGCCCGACCTTACCTCGCCGAAATCGGCTTGGTCGGGAAAGCCCCCAACAAATATGCCCTCTATCTCGGAGCCAAATACAACGGCACCCGCCTCAATCGCCTCGTCTCCCCAAGTGTGACCTTGGACGCAGCAATCGAAATGGTGAAACCGATGATTCTCCAATACGCCCGCGAACGGTTGGAAGGAGAAGAATTCGGCGATTTCTGCCAACGCGCCATCCTACCGGCCGACGCCACCTTTCACTCCATCGGCACCCATCCCGAGCCAGCCATGGCTAGCTAAGCGGCCCGCAGGAAACCGAGAGGCAAACCGAGAAGAAAAAACGAGAACAATGGAGCGATGGTCGCTCCGATTCCCCGTCATCCAATTCTCGGATTTCACCCCAAGGGTTCATAAAACCCGTCCTGTCCTCACAAACCATCGGGGATCACCATTCCGACTCGCTGAAACCGATTCCCCTTCGCTATGTCCAAGTCCGCCATCACCCCGACCCGCGCCGAGGATTTCCCCGAGTGGTATCAACAAATCGTTCGGGCTGCCGACCTCGCCGAAAATTCCGATGTCCGCGGCTGTATGGTTATCAAACCGTGGGGCTACGGCATTTGGGAACGCATCCAGGGGCTGCTCGACGCCAAATTCAAGGCCACCGGCCATAGCAACGCCTATTTTCCCCTCTTCATCCCCCTGAGCTACCTGGAAAAAGAGGCCGCTCACGTCGAAGGCTTCGCTAAAGAATGCGCGGTCGTTACCCATCACCGCCTCGAAACGGGTCCCGACGGAAAACTAATCCCCGCTGGCGAACTCACCGAACCGCTGATCGTCCGGCCCACCTCCGAAACAATCATCGGCGCAAGCTTCGCTAAATGGATCGAATCCTACCGCGACCTTCCCATCCTGATCAATCAATGGGCCAATGTCGTGCGCTGGGAAATGCGTCCCCGCCTCTTCCTGCGCACCGCCGAATTCCTCTGGCAAGAAGGCCATACCGCCCACGAAACCCGCGAAGAAGCCGAGGCGGAGACGGAACAAATGCTCGGCATCTACAAGTCTTTCGTCGAACAAACCCTCGCCATCCCCCTCTTCAGCGGCCCCAAACCGGAAAGCGAACGTTTCCCCGGGGCCGTCGAGACTTACACCATCGAAGCTATGACGCAGGACGCCAAGGCGTTGCAGGGTGGCACCTCCCATTTTCTCGGTCAAAATTTTGCCAAAGCTTCCGGTATCGAATTCACCGGGCGCGATGGCAGCCGCCAACTCGCTTGGACCAGTAGTTGGGGGGTGACCACTCGCCTGATCGGAGCCTTGATCATGGCGCATGGCGATGACGATGGGCTGATGGTCCCCCCCGCTGTCGCTCCATCGCAAATCGTCATTCTCCCCGTCACCCCCAAGCCCGAGACCCGCGACGCCGTTCTGACCGCCTGCCGCACCCTGGCGGAGAATCTGCAAAGAAAACACTTCCGGGGTGAACCCCTTCGCGTGCAAGTCGACACGCGTGATCTTCCTGGTGGCACGAAAAATTGGGATTGGATCAAGCGCGGCATCCCCATCCGGATTGAAATCGGCCCGCGCGACTTGGAAAAAGGGACCGCTGCCGTGGCCCGACGCGATCTGGGCCCGAAAGAAAAAAGCTTTCTCCCCTGGGCAGAACTTGCGTCTACCCTCCCCGACCTCCTCGAAGCGATTCAGGTGGGAATGTTAGAAAGAGCCACCCAATTTCGCGACAAACATGTGCAAGCCATTGATGATCGGGACGCGTTCTACGCCTATTTCACGCCGCAGAACCGTGATAAACCCGAAATCCACGGCGGGTTTGCCTACACGCATTGGAGCGGCGACTCAACGGTTGAAGAGCAGCTCAAACACGATCTGAAAGTGACCATCCGCTGTCTCCCCCGCGAACTCGAAGCCGAACCCGGCACCTGCCCCTTCACCGGCAACCCAAGCCCGCGGCGGGTGCTTTTTGCCAAAAGCTACTAAGAACGCCCATCCCGTTGCCAATCCCAGTGAAAGGCCATTTTCCGTCCCTTTCAGTCCCTTGTCTCCTTGCCCCCTGCCTCTAAAGTTTTGCTACTCTCTCAGGACAATCACGGCCGGATACGACTCCCCCTTGTCTCGGTCAAAATTCTGCCAAAGTTTCCGGCATCGAATTCACCGGGCGCGACGGCAGCCGCCAACTCGCTTGGACCAGTAGTTGGGGGGGGCCACTGGCCTGATCGGAGCCTTGATCATGGTGCATGGCGATGTCGATGGGCTGATGGTTCCCCCAGTCAAGCAGAACCGCTTTCCGCTTTTGTCCGATAACCGACCGACCGCCTCTGCCGGAAGCGGTTCAACGTCCGCCCAGAAAAGAAGCGGTTTGGCGGACGACCGTGGTGCCAAAGCGCTCGATGGCGGTGGGGAGATCGATGGCTTGGTTGGCCAACAACTCCCCTCCTTTCGGTGTCAAAACGGTCATGGTGACCTCCGCCCGATTGAACCCGCCTTCAATGGGCTGTTCGTTGACGAATATGCCATCGGTGCGAATGCTAACTTCGTCGGTGGAAGACGTCCATTCGCCGTTGTCAGCGCGAAGGAAGCGGACTTGAAGCCCGACAACGTAACCCGCGAGAACATTGCCCACGTCTCAAAAACGCCTTCCGGCCCCGCCCAACAGCCCCGCTTGCGCGACCATTTTGCCCAGCAGCTGCCCCCCTGCCGTAAAACACCCGCTCCGCCTCTGCCCTGTCTGGTTAAGAGCCGCGGAAGTCGAAAGCCAACTAAAAGAGTTCTTGTCAACCGGCATTGATCATGTCACTACATTGACAATCAATGTTCCCCCAAACATCTACCTCCCTTGGTTCGGCCTCTCAGCGTCACCATCGCCGGTCGTCTCTCTCCCGAAATGATAGCTTTGGCTTCAGCTTGGTCGAAGTCACGTTGGCACTCGGCATCG
>CAZSPO010000130.1:0-9184 GCA_964608775.1 uncultured Chthoniobacterales bacterium
GGGGGAGAAGGGCTAGGATCGACTGCAATTCGGGAATGGAAGCGCCATCGAGGGTTTCGAACACCTGGCGATAAAAGGGATCAGCCAGGCCGAAACTGTCTCGGTCGACATCGAGTGCGTTGGCGATGGAGAATTGATTAAGATCGGCTGCGAATGTGGCGTAGGGGAGTCGATCGGGGAAAAAGATCGTGAGCCCGTCTGGGGTGAGGCGGAGTTCCCCCGGGAAGACGGCTGGGAAACCTTCGGTTTCGACACGATCGAAGCCACCGGCGAGGCCTCCATCCGCGGTGATGAGATCAAAGCTGTCCCCCTGCCTTGGGATGAACCCGTCGATCAGACTGATGGCTAGGGTGCCATCGAGGAAGCCGATTCCGCCGATGCGAAGCTGGTCGTGTTGATCGGCATTGCGACCGGCGATTTCGAGCTCGGTGCGGGCGTTGGAATCCTGAAATAGGTCGCCGTTGATGGTTAAAAAACCTGGGGACAGACCGGGCGCGAGCGTGGAGCTCATCTGGAAAACACTCCCATTCACCGTGCCGTTCCCCGCCAACTGGGCATCATCGATCAGGTTCACCGGTCCGGGCAGCGTGCTGTTCTGCAGTTGGAGTGCAACATAGCCCTGTACCGTCGTTCCGCCTGTGTAGGTGAATTGATCGCCGGAGAAGGTTACGACCGATCGCGGAACCTGCTCTTTAAGAATTGGGAAAAGAGAAAAGCTCCTGCCAGATACCAGGACTTCTCCAGAGCCGCTGATTGCCGCGGAGACAGTCAGGTTTCCCTGGTTCGCGAAATTGAGACCTTGCCCACGAAGGAAATTATCGAAGGCACTGGCGACCCGAGACGAGAAGAGACTGCTATCCGCCGATCTCCCGCTCCTGCGAGCTTGTTGGTTTTCCCTGCGGGCGAGAGCAAAGGCCGAGTCGATGAGATCCTGCGAGCCACCCAGTGCCTGAATCGTGGCTTCGAGTCGATCCAATGCCACCTCCCCGATTACGCCCGAGGCCAGAAAACGTTCAACGATCGGTTGAAGACTTGGCAACGAGCTGTTGGGATTATCTCCGATCGCAAGGGAGGCGTTGGGACTGCTGAACTCAACGAGCGCATTATTGAGGATTTCACCTCCCTGTTCTCCGGCGAATCGATAGTAAAGCTTACCTTCCGACACGATGGTCGGGCCTTCCAAATTGGTGGGCCGGGTCAAGTTGAGGGTTCCGGGGCCCGTTTTCTGAATGCTGCCGCTTCCAATGAGGAAGGTGTCGATGTTCACCTCGATCCCGGATTCGACTCGGATGGGGGCGATGCCTTCCGGTATCAGGGGAGCGAAGATCGGGGAGTTGAGCGAATATGTTTGCAGGAAGGTGAGACCGGAAAAGGTAATCGGTTCCTGAATTCGCACTCGGCCGGGTGTTCCCGCGAAAATCCCGAATTGCTGCAACCAGACGGTGTTTTCGGAGCCATCGACATTCGTCCAGTTGGAATCATCGAGGTTCCAATTACCATCCCCTCCGTCGACGACCCCGTTCGGAGATTGATTGTTTCCATCCCAGTATTGCCCGGGGGTGGCTTCGAAATTGAGCAGGACGAACCCCTGGGTGCCTGCGGCCGGATTCGAGTCGAGGGTTTCGATGGTGTAAGTGAAGTCTTCGACTTGATTCCCTTGCTGGAGACCCTCTCCACCGAGATCACCTGCGAAGGTGATGACAGGAAAGATCCCTTCGCCGAAGCCTTCCTGGGTGTTGACGAAAAGGGAGCCGTTCAGGTTGAGGTCACCGCTGACGGCGATCTGGTCGAAGCCCTGTCCGGCCTGGGCGGTGGGATTGCCGAGATCGACGGTCAGATTGGCACCGGGTTGCAGGTTGAGATCCTGAAAGCGGAGCAGTCCGATTCCGTTGGGGGGACCGGGATTCAGGGTCGAGCCCGGTTCCACGATCGTCTGACCTTCCAGGCTGCCGGTTCCCTGGACGGTGGCATTGCCCGAGATCGTGAGGTCCCCGCGGACCGTGCTATTGAAGATGACGGTCGACTGGTTGACGGTCGTCAGACCGGTGTGGTTGAGCGGCTGGTTAACAAAGAGATTGCCGGGGCCTGAGATGCGAACGAAACCACTTCCCGAGACCGGGTTGTCGAACGCTTTCGAGGCGCCCGGGTTGGTGCTCTCGAAATTCAGTTCGAGGGCGGCATTATTGACGATGGCACCGACAAGGCCGGCATCGGGGAGTGTGAGGGCTAAAATGCCTTCGTTGATGGTCGTCCCGCCGGTGTGCGTCGACATGGCATTCAACGTCAGGGTGGAGCCTCCCGTTTTCACGATGCCGCCTCCCCCGGAGAAGGGGGCCGAAATGGTGGTGGGCGCCTGGACCTCGATGGTGGCTGTGCCGGTGGGGTTGAGCGTGAAGCCATTCGAGCTGGTGATCGTGTATCTGGCGTTGAACTGCATCCCTTCGAAGGCGATGTTATCACCAAGGGTGACGGTGGGTGGTTGACTGAAGAAACCGCCGAAGACGGCGGTCTCACCCGACCATAGCCCATTGATATTGCCTTTCGAGTTCGTCCAGTTGGTATTCGTGTTGTTCCAGGTCCCATCCCCTCCATCGACGACCCCATTGGGAAAGAATTGTGAGCCATCCCAGAATTGGGTGGAGCCATCCTGCACAATCAGTTCCACCCGCCCGGGGTTCATGCCTTCCGGAGGCACGATGAGAAAATCGAACCCGCCCGGATTGAAATCGTTGGGCAAAGATCCAATGGTGAAACCACTAGCCTCGGCAGTAGTGCCGAAGGTAAATATGGAATAAGTCCCTTCGCCAAACCCGCCGGCGTCGCTGATTTCGAGGGAGCTGGAGAATTGCAAGTCGTTCTGCACCGTGATGAGGTCGCTGACGATGCCGGGCGGAAGCCCCGGGTCGCCAAGGTCGACGAAAATCGTCGCCCCGGACAAGGATGCACTCTGCACGATTAGTTCCCCCACCGGTGCTCCGGGTGTTCCCGGAGATAGCTGACCCATGGCCGCGACCTGAACAGGCGCGCCGATCGTGCCATTTCCCTCGATTCGGCCACCTTCGAAAATCGTGACTATTGCCGGGTTGCTGAGAGTTGCCCCCTTCAATTGCAGAATGGGAGACATTCCTTGGAGACTGACTTTTCCGGTAAACGAATGCGTTCCACTGAGAATGGTGCGCCCTCTGGAGAAAAGGATGTCGAGGGACCCATCGAGGGTAATGGGTTGTGTCGGATCCTGATCACGTGCCAGAAAATATTGATCGGAGGTATGGTTAAAAATGACGGTTCCCGGAGTGTTTCCGAGGAGCGAGCTTATCTGAAGATTCCCTGGTTCTGCGCTGTCACTCAGGTCACCAACCACCACCGTTCCACGACCGGTAGGGGCGAAGCCCAGGTCGATAGGACCCAATCCACCGAACACCTCCACAGTTCCCCCGTTCTTTACGGTCAGGGTGCCAACCCCTTCGACACCAACTCCCACAAAATCGGTGATGATCTCGGCATCTAAATCGATCGTCACAGCACCTTGTTGTCCAAGAAGTGGGGCGATCTCGATGAAGGGCGTGAATAAGCTGCCATTAATGGATACCGTCAGAGATGCCCCCTCGGATGACCCCACAAGAACGCCGGCTGCGTTGCCGGTGGAAGACAGAACGGAGTGCCCGAAATCGATTCCGGCGGTCTTTGTATTATTCGGGACGCCATTGTCCCAATTGATGGACTCCGCCCAGAAGCCGGGATCAGCCCCCAGCCAGTTGGTGATCTGTGCTTTGGCGTGGTTGGTTCCCAATGATGCCACCACCAGAAAACCCCCGCCGATTGCGACCTCACGAATCCTGAGCAGACCATGACGCCCCGCGCTATTGCCACATGCCGTTCGCATGCAGATTGTTGTAGATTGCCCCAATCAGATTGCCAATCCCCACCGATGGGGATATTTGCCAATCAGTCGCAACAATCCAATAAAAGAGACAACACCAAAGTCGTATCACCACGGCACCGCCACCTGATCAGTTGTTCCTTATTTACAGGGCCATTCCCTCTCACCATTCGAGAAAACCGGTTTCTAGTTCGTCGCAAGATCGCCTGCTCAACGACAGTAATTGATGAAGTTATTTACGGCAAGGTGATCAATGTTTTTCGGCGTCTTTGAAAAACGAAAAAGAAGGCCGATCCCAAAAGCAGAAGCCCGGTTGAAGGCTCGGGAATCAGGGCGAACTCGCTGTTGTGGTTGATCACAGCCCATATGGCGCCGCTGTTCGGGTCGCCGCCCCATGCTCCAATGTATTGCGACAGATCCATCCCGAACTCGGCTGCGAAGGCGTCGAAATCTCCGACGTAATTTTGCTGGAGGAGGCTGGCGTTGTTGCCGGTGTTGCCGTCAATGGCCAGGACGAATTCGCCATTGTCGAGCCAGCCGACAAAGCTCTCTTCCGAGACGAGGGACGGGTCAACGCTGAGCTGGAGGACGAACGGATCGTCT
The DNA here is from genome assembly GCA_964608775.1 of uncultured Chthoniobacterales bacterium. Taxonomy (GTDB): domain Bacteria; phylum Verrucomicrobiota; class Verrucomicrobiia; order Chthoniobacterales; family CAZSPO01; genus CAZSPO01. The sequence continues at coordinate 4,484 of CAZSPO010000130.1, forward strand.
CCACTGCCTTCGATGGAGAGGATGTTGCTCTGGCGAGCCCCGTCGTTGCTGGCTGAGGAACTGAGGGAAGTGGAAAACTCGACGGTGCGCTCCTCCGTGGCGTCGAGCTGGAACTCGGCCATCGTCGCTTTATTCCCCGGTGTGCTGGTGTCGTCTGATTCCAGCCGGATCGATTGCGGATCGGGAGCAAATTCCGAAAACGTCCCTGCGATTTTTCCATTTTGCGAGACTCCGATCGGTGCGGTTGGAAAACTGCGCAGATCGAGCGTCCCGTTCTCCAGAACCCGAACAGGGCCGGAGCCCAGTGCCCCTTCCTCTTCCACGAGAAGCGTGGCGTTCCCGCGAACGATTGTGCCTTCGATGTGCGTGTTGACCTTGTCGAGAATTGTGGTCCCCGTGGACTCGGCAACAAGGGTGAGACCTCCGGTCAAGGTTGGGCCAAGCACGAAGTCCTCGGAAGAATGTGCAAGGGTCAGCTCAGAGCTGTTGTTTCCCTGGATCGCGTTTGCAAGGAGGTCTGAGGAATTTATCGAGCCATCAACCAAAAGCCGTCCTTCTGAAAGGCTGATGTTGTTTGAGACAGAAAGCCGGCCATTGTCGTTTATTCTCAAGGTGCCATTAGTGATTTGCAGGTCACTGGCACTGAAGAGGCCACCATCGGAAACCTGGCCGATTTGCACGAACTCGCTTTCCCCGGGAACAGATGAACGCTCGAGTGTGGCCTGCTCGGATACCCTGAGCCATGAGCTCCGCCCGCTTTCAGTGCCATCAACTTTCAGGGTTGCACTTCCGGGATTGGACGATGTTTCAAAGATAAAATCCGTGGCACGCACCTCGCCTCCCAAGAGAACTGCCAGTCGACTTCCGCCATCAAATTGAAGCGGGTCCGAGTCAGATATAGCCCTCCAGAGTGAGCCGGCCCTGGCTACGGTCACCTGGTTTACCAAGTCTTCCAGATTGCTGTTACCCGACACAGTTCCGCCTGCCGTCTGGAGCCTGCCTCCCTGATCGATGAAAACGCCGGTTCCTGATCCGCGGATAATTATGGGAGCAGAACTCGTGGTCAGCGAACTGCCGGAACCCGAGATGGTCACATCCACGCCCCGCCCGGTATTCCCAATCCGGGTTTGCCCCATGACAACATCTATTGTGCCGCCACTCTGCAGGGTCAATCTGGGGACTTCGGCAGCGTCGGTGCCTTGGGCAACATCGAAGTTGCCCTGATTCACAGAGAGCAATCCGCCGTCCCGCACGAGGATGCTTCCGCCTGCCATTTCGCCGAGCGCGGTGTAATCCGTCAGCAGCGTGGATTCGACGTCGAGACGCCCCCCCAGCAGTTGGCCCACGGTGAGGTTGGTGGTGAACGCAGCGGAGGAAACGACGGAGGTGCCGCCGTTGTCGATCAGGGCGTTGTCCCCAAAATTGGGCACTCCGATCGGCGACCAGTTGTCGGCGAAATTCCATCCTCCCACATCGACATTCCAATCGAAGGTTTCGGCGTCGGCAAGACCGCAGAAAAGACTCGATCCCATGACCATCAGACCGGTGATCCAACGCCGCCCGGTCTGCCATTGATGCCTGTTGTCACTTGTCTGGTGCATGGCATTATCTCTAACTCCGCACCTGTGAAGTTGACAATCCCCACGGATGGGGATATTCGCAAATTTCTTGTTCCAATGAAATGAAGAGGTCGGACTCAGAACTCGTTGAGGATAAATCGCTGCCCGTGAAGGATGTCCGGCAGATGATTCATTTGCTGGGACGCGTGGCGGCACTGGAAGGCTCTCACCATGCAAAAAAGCGGATGCTAATGGATGGGCTCTGTGAAATTGTCGGGGCGGATGGCTGGCTCTGGACGATGACGCGAATCGATCCGAAAAAGGAGGAACCCATTTCGCTCGGGATCATGCACGGCGGGTTGAGCGACAAGCAGGTCGTCGGCTGGATTCAAATGAATCATCACCGGAGTCACCGACCTCCCGACCACCCGGCCTTCGTCGCCGAGGTGAAAAAGGGCAGGCACTTCACCCGCAGCCGCGACCAGTTGGTGAGCGATGACGTCTGGTATTCCCACGAGACCGTGCAACGCTTCCGGATTGCCCAGGGAATCGACCATTCCATGCACTCGATTTTTCCGCTAGACGAACCGGGTGTATTCAGTGGCGTGGGGCTCTATCGCTTTGTGGGCAACCCGGCGTTTTCCTCCCGCGACCGTCGGCTCACTCACATCGTTTTGAGTGAAGTGGACTGGTTACATCATGCCGATTTCCCGGCGAATCGAGGGCCAGGCGTCGAACAGCTCTCCCACCGCCAAAGGGAAGTCCTGCTTCTTCTGCTTGAGGGACGAAGCAGACCCGACATCGCCAGGCTGTTAGGAATCAGCACGCACACGGTCAATGACCACACCAAGGCGATTTATCGCTATTTTGATGTCGGTTCACAAATCGCGCTGATTTGCCGTTTCAAGGAAGGGGACGGTGGCGATTTACTGCAAACCTGATCGCGGGGTGAAAGAAGGCCGGTGCTTCTTCATTCTCGCGGCAAAGGAAGTCGTCGCTCTCCCCGAGCCGTCCCTGCGCGCTTCATCGGCTGCGGCGGAATCCGCGTGGGCTGACGGGATTAGAAGTTATCGAAAATAATGGGAGCGGAATTTCTCAGCATGCATGGAACATGCGTTGATGCGAGAGAAGTTGTGAGCGGGCATGGTCAGGAGGCCTTTAAAGGAGCGAAAAACTGACAGCGGGGGCGATCCATGCGGACTCAAAATCAGCGCCTTGGAAAGGGGACCTGGCGAGAAAGATTTGCGAAGAAAGCGTAGGGAACCGGTGGATTGAGGCTCGACGGAGAATGGGAGATATGAGCCGAGTCAGCGCCCTGGTGTGCCGCGTGATGCGCCAGGTGAGAAGGGATACCGGCCATTGATTTGGTTGAATCCCTAAATTCAGGTGCCCCATGCGGCACTCTGACGCTTTCTGCTCTTGTTAGAAACCGGTGGCGTCCTCCAATTGCGTGATCTGAGCAATGGCAATTTGTAAATTCCCCCGAAACTCCTCTAGCACCCCGGTCACGCGCACGGGTCGTCCGACCCAGGTTTCCAAGCTTTCCCGGGTCAACCCCGGATGGTCCCGGCTGAAAAAGACGAGGTTTGCGGCCTGCCGATAATCGTGGTGGAAGTTGAGATACATCACCTCTCCATTCCGACTTATCCCGGTGGCAGAGGGTCGCCCTTGCAACGTGACTTCCCGACCGACCCAGGGGCGGAGGGCCACCAGATCGTTGGGGTCGAACGTTGTTGGTTCGGTCTGCTCCTCCTTTTCCACCGCCGTCGGCGTGGGAGCGGGGCGTTCTGCGACCCAAAACCAGCCGAGCCCTCCTGCGGCCAGCATTCCCAAAAGCGTTGCCCCCGCGATCCAAGGCATCAAACCTCGCCGAGCCACCACAGGGGGGGCCGGGGCAGGCAGGGGCATCATCCCCGTGGCCGATTCGGAAAGCCGATGCAGGGCGCTCAACGCCGCCGCCGCGTGCGGGGGACGGTCGTTCGCTCGGTAAGCAATCAGGCGCATCACCCAATCGGCTAATCCCGTTGAAAGCTCCGGACAACGCTGTCCAAGGGGGATCACGTTGTGGGCCAAATGGGAGGCCATCACTTCGGCGACCATTTCTCCCCCAAACGGCAGAGCCCCGCTCAAGGCTTCATAGAAAATACAGCCAAGCGCATAGAGATCGGTCCGGGCATCAATGGGTTGCCGATTAAATTGCTCCGGAGCCATGTAGAAAATAGAGCCAAAAACGGAGCCGCCTTCGGCTCCGGACTGGACCGATGGGCGATTGATTACTTTAGCCAGGCCGAAGTCCAAAATTTTTACCTGAAACACCCCCGTCGTGGCTTGGGCGAGCATCAAATTGCTCGGCTTCAGATCCCGATGGATCACCCCCTTGCTGTGGGCGGCAACCAGACCTTCCAACGTCTGGCGGGCCAGCAGCATGAAATTTGCTTCATCGAAGGGGCGCCGGGCAATCCGATGCTCTAACGTTTCTCCTTGCACATATTCCATCACCACAAACGGTCCATCCGCGTCCGCACCGTAGTCGAAGACGGTGACGATGTTCGGATGTTGGGCGGAAGCCAGAGTCAACGCTTCCTGGATGCCCCGTTCCAAAATCCGTCCGGCTGGATCATCATCATGCCGGAGTCGTTTGATGGCTACCTGCCGTTTTAGCCGATGATCCCAGGCGACGTGGACGAAACCGAGGCCTCCTTCCCCGAGCAACGCTCCCAACTCATATCGGTCTGCGACCATGTGGAATTTAGGGTGCGCCCCGTGCGCCCCGTCCGACAAGTGACGTTTCCGTGACAATTCCCCGGCCTTCTTCGGATTCGGTAAAAATCCATGACGCGCCCCCGCAAACGTGCGTTATGATCGGAAGTATGTCGCGACTGCAGGCGATGCGCGAGGCGCTGGACCAATCCCCCAACAATGTGCCGTTGCTGGCGCTCTTTGCGGAGCAATGCCTGGATGAAGGGGCGTGGGAAGAGGCCCGGACCGCTTACGAACGCCTGGCCCGCCAGACCCCTGCCGATTCCAAAGCCCAGACGGGCCTCGCTCGCGCTTTGCAAATGAGCGGGCGGCTTTCGGAAGCCATCGTCCGGTTGGAGGGGCGGTTTCCCGTCCCCCTATCCCGATTCATCAAAACCGGCGT
>CAZSPO010000131.1:0-9183 GCA_964608775.1 uncultured Chthoniobacterales bacterium
TGGCAGACGGCGCAGTTGATGTTGTAACGTTCCTGACCGCGCGCCATGACCTCAGGCGTCACTTCGATCGGGATGCCATCCCCCCAGACCTCGCCCATTTGGCCGGTGTTCAAGTAATCGGGACCACCGGTGTAAACCCGGATCTTCAAATTCTCCACCACGACTTTCTCGGGCATGTTTGCGAGATACTCGTGATACGATTCCTTGGGAATTTCATAACCCATCGGCATGGTCCCCACCACAGGTGTGCGCGCTCCTCGCATGTCGCCGAAAAAAACGCTTCCCACCTGAGCCTTCACCTTTTTCTGATGGTCCATGTCATTGAAAATCTCAATCGGCGTATTGGTAAACGTGCGCCCGCGAAATCCGGCGATCGCGACCACGCCGATGATGAGTAAGACGAAAATGAGGAAGAAATGTTTGAGCATGGGGTCAATCCTCCTCGTCGTAGATGGCCGTGACATTCCGGCCCCCCTGCGATTCTAGGAAGGCTTTCACATTCGCTTCGTCGAACCGCGGATCATTCGCGTCGATGACGGCAAAAAAGCCGTTGTCGGTCGCCTTCCCGAACAGCTCCCAGTTAAACAGCGGATGATGCCAACGAGGCAGGCGATTGAGGATCAGCATCCCGAACACGGCCGTAAAGGCGCTGAGGAGCACGGTTAATTCGAAGATAATAGGGAAAAAAGCCGGGAGCGTGAAGAGATTGGTCGGTTTGCCCTGAACGACGAGGGGGTAATCGATGATCGATGTATACACTTGCAAGGCGAAAGCGGTCAGGGCACCGATGATCCCGCCGACAAAGACTAGCTTACTCACAACGGAGCGACCAAGCCCCATCGCCTTGTCCATTCCATGAATGGGAAACGGGGAATGGACATCCCACTTGGTGTAACCTTCATCCCGAATATGCTCGGCTGCATGGTAAAGGGCGCGTGCGCTATCGAATTCAGCGCCAACTGCGTGAAGACGTTTGAGTTTATCCATGTTAATGTGCGCCTCCTTTCCCAGCCACGGAGGCCTCGTGCTGATCGCCATCCTCTCCATAATGCGGATCCGCTTCCGGCAGGACCCCTTTGACTTCCGAGATCGCGATCATGGGTAGGAAACGCATGAATAGCAGGAAAAGGAAGCAGAAGAGTCCGATGGTTCCAATGAAAGTCCAAATATCCACCCACGTCGGGTAAAACATCCCCCAAGAACCGGGAAGATAATCACGGTGAATGGAAGTCACGATGATGACGAACCGCTCAAACCACATGCCGATGTTGGGGAACATCACCACGCACCAAGCCAGGACGGCGTTGCGGCGAAAGGTTTTCGACCAGAAAAATTGCGGGAAGACGACGTTACAAAACATCATCGACCAATACGCCCACCAATAGGGCGCGGGAGGCACACCGAGCATCGGACCAAAAACGAAAGGATCCGCGACCCGGTTTCGGAGAAAGACCCAGCGCTCGAAGGGGTTGCCGCTATACCAAGCGATAAAGAACTCCATGATATAGGCGTAACCAACGATCGAGCCAGTCAGGAGGACGATTTTGCACATCACATCGATATGCCGAATGGTGATGAGATCTTGCAGTTTGAAGATGGCCCGCACCGGGATCATGAGGGTGAGGACCATGGCGAATCCGCCGAAGATCGCGCCCGCGACAAAGTAAGGGGGAAAGATCGTGGTGTGCCAACCGGGGATGACGGACGTCGCAAAGTCGAACGAGACGATGGTATGCACCGAAAGCACCAGCGGGGTGGAGAGCCCGGCTAGCAGCAGGTAAGCCATTTCGTAATGCCGCCACTGGCGATTGCCTCCCCGCCATCCGAGTGCGGCAAAGCCGTAGGCAAATTTCGCGAACTTATTAGTCGCCCGGTCGCGGAGGGTGGCAAGGTCGGGGATGAGCCCAACATACCAAAACATCGCGGAGACGGTGAAGTAAGTGGAGACCGCAAAGACATCCCAGAGCAGCGGGGAGCGAAAATTTTGCCAAATAGCATTGGAATTGGGCACCGGGGCGAGGAACCAGACCATCCAGAACCGTCCGACATGGACTGCTGGGAAAATGCCGGCGCACATGACCGCAAAAATCGTCATGGCTTCCGCAGCCCGGTTAATGGAAGTCCGCCACTTTTGGCGGGTGAGAAAGAGAATAGCAGAAATCAGGGTGCCGGCGTGACCGATCCCGATCCAGAAAACGAAGTTGGTAATGTCCCACGCCCAAAAGACCGGGCTGTTCAAGCCCCAGACCCCGACGCCAGTGGCGATCAAATAAGCGACCAGCGCGAAACAGACAGCCGCCAAAACGCCCGTAATCGCCACGCCAAGATACCACCAGAACGGGGCACGCTGTTCGGTGATACCACAGACGCGGTCGGTGATCCATTTCATCGACCGATTGCCCTGCACCAACGGGGTGTGAGCCAGTGGATCGGCCTCGGTTTCTATTGTCGCTGCTGCGTTCGCCATGGCGGGGGGAAGGGGCTCAGTGATGCTCGTGGGCGAGGGTGCTCATGCCGATGTGATCGGCACCCGGCATTTTGGGGTTGGGATTCCGGATCCGAGCCAGGTAGGTGATGCGGGGCCGGACGTTCAAGTAATCAAGACTCTTGTAACCACGGTCGCTTTTGATCTGACGGGTCACTTCCCATCGGTCGTCGGCGATATTTCCGAACGTGATAGAACCGGCTGGGCAAACCTGTTGGCAGGCGGTCTTGACGCCACCCGGTTGCACGAGCAGCTCGGCGGCGGGAATGGGACCGGCGTGCATGACCCGGACTTTACGGTCAATTTTGGCCTCTTCGAGGCGTTGCACGCAGAAGGTGCATTTTTCGATCACCCCGCGCATTCGGACCGTGACATTTGGGTTGCGCTGCATTTCGAGGCTTTCGACATCTTGCTCTGCCCCGAGCGGGCCCAGGTAGAGGTTGCCGGTTTCGATGGGGCCAACCTTCACTTTTTTGAAGACGTCCCGCTTGTTGTAATCAAAGAAATTAAACCGCCGGACTTTGTAAGGACAGTTATTGGCGCAATAACGAGTGCCGATGCAACGGTTGTAAGCCATCACATTGAGACCTTCCTCGTTGTGCACCGTGGCGTTGACCGGACAAACCGTTTCGCAGGGAGCATTTTCACACTGCTGACAGAGCATCGGCATCGTCAGCAGCTCGGGATCGTCGTGATGATCGCCCACGGAAGAAAAATAGCGGTCGTTGCGAATCCAGTGCATTTCCCGACCGTTGATGACCTGTTCTTTGCCCACAACGGGAATGTTATTCTCCGCCTGGCACGCCACCACGCAGGCGTTGCAACCGGAGCAAGTGGTCAGATCGATGGCCATCCCCCATTGGTGCGGGGCGTCGAGCGGCGGGCTTTTGTAAATGCTGATATTGGGCGGGACATGGCTGTCCATCCACATAAGGGCAGCGAATCCTTTGCCCTCTGCATTCACCCCTTGGTGATCTCGATAGTAGTCCAGGGGAGCTTCGCGAACAATCGCCCGGCCCTCCATACTTTGGTGCTCTTGGGTCTGGGCAATCTCTTCGTAACCGCCCGCCAGCTCCACCTGCACGCCGGGCACGACGTAATCGTGCTCAGCGGTCATAAATCGATAAACGTCGCACCCGTGTCCCTTGCCGACCTTCCCGATCACCTCGCGCCCGTATCCCAATGCGACGGTCACCGACCCATCGGCGTGGCCGGGGAGCCGAAATGCGGGCAGCTCCACCTGAACGTCGCCCAAGCTGATTTTCAGAAGATCTCCATCCTTCTTGATGCCGAGTTCCTTCGCCGTATGCAAGGAAACCAACGCCGCATTGCCCCAGGTCTGTTTGGTCGCGGTGTCGGGTATTTCCTGAAGCCACGAGACGTTGGCGTAGCGACCGTCGGCCACGGAGGCGTCACCCGCGAGGACGAGTTCCATGCCGGAGGCGATGGGGCGGGCTGCTCCCACGATTTGAAGGGCGGCTGCGGCGTTGAGGGTGGTTTGCGCGGGAGCCGGGGCGCTTTCTGGCAGAAACCCATCGCGAAGCAGTGCGTTCCAGGCCATGGGAAAATCAGCCGGGTTTGCGATTTTGCGGAAGGTTTCCTGAACCACAAGCGGGGCTTCGGGATCCGGCGTTTCTCCGAGCAAAAGTTGGTAAAGCTCCCGTTCGCTGAGCCCTCCGTAGAGGGGCATAATCATCGGCTGCACCACGACATAGGAGCCATCGGTCGCCAGACCATCGGACCAGGCTTCGAGGTAATGGGCAGCGGGAACCTGCCACTTGGCGGCCTGCGAGCTTTCGTCGAAGTAGAGGCCCAGACGGACCACTTCGGGGACTTGCTTAAGCGCCTCGGCCAGTCGGGCGCGGTCGGCGGAAGCGTAGAGGGGATTGCCACCGATCAAGAAAACCGCGCCGACATCTCCCGATTCCATGGTCTCGACCGCGTCGGCCAGGGTGGCGGCTGGTTGTTCGGCCCCGGACTGAATTTCCAAGGTTTGCCCGAGCGCGCCAAGAGCGGCATTGATGGCCAGCACCAGCGCCTGCACGGCAGGGGGTTGGCGGCTGCCAGCGAGCACCAAGGCTTTGGGGCCGGCCGCGATCAGGTCGGCGGCGCATTCTTTGACCCAGGCCGGATCGAATCCACCGGTACGCCAGGATTCCGGAAGTGCATTGACTAGGCTGGAAAGGGAGGCCTCCCCGGTCTGACTGGCGATGGCGGCAGCCAGTTGGGCGGTAAACGCCCCGATCCGACCGGTGGCGCAACGCAACCGGTGATCGGCCTGACCGCCGGTCACGCTATAGCGATTTTCCACCACGTAGAGCCGGTTCATCGGATCGTTGGCGGTCTTGAGGCGACGACCATTGGCGAAGTCGCGGGCGGCTTCGATCCCAAATTCGTCGCAGGCCAAGAAATCGCTATCGATGGAGAGAATGACATTCGCCAGATCTAACCGGGGATGAAGGCGGTTGCCGGGGCCGATCAGCGCGGCGAGGGTGGCTGCGGAGTGGAGGCCTTCCAGCGGTTCGTAAACGGCAAAGACCAGGTTGGGGAATGCTTTTTCCAGCTCCGCACGGAGGCGTTGCCGGGTGGGGGAATGATCGCGTTCGGTCAGGACCACGAGTTTCTTGCCATTCGCCTTCAAGGAAGTCGCCAGCTCCTGAAGATACGTGACAAACGCGTCGCGGTCGGAGGCCTGGCCATTTTGGAGGAAGTGTTTGGACCGATCAGGATCGTAGAGTTCCAGGATGGAAGCCTGGGCGAAAACGTCGGTGCCGCCATTGCTTGCGGGGTGGAGCGGGTTGCCTTCGATTTTCGTCGGGCGCCCTTCGTAAGTGGTGACAACCAGCGGCATGGCTCCGGCCCGGCGAGGCATGGCGGTCGCGTAAAGAAGGGGTTTACCGGGGATCACCCACTCAACCCCCTTTGTGTAAGGCACCAGATAAGCTTCGGGGCGACGACAACCCGTTACGCCAAAACCGGCGAGCGCGAGGGAGGCTCCCATGAGCTGGAGGAAATTGCGTCGGCTCACTCCGTCGGCTTCTATTTCCGCTGCACCCGCTGGGAATTCCTTGTGAAGCCATTCGCGAAAAGCGGGAGAATCCTCCAGTTCGCCGGTGCTCCGCCAATAACGACGGTGGGCGTTGGGGGCTTGGCTGCTCGGTTCAGGATGTTCGAAAACGCGTTTCATCAGCGGTGACAGCCCGCGCAGGTGACGGGGGCGTTGATATGCCATTCCTCTTTGAGCTGATCCCCGAGCGACGCCTGTTTGAGGCCGTCGTCAGCCGGTTTCCAAGTGAGGTTGTAGACTTCGTCGAGAGGCCGGAGATTTTCTTCTGGTTGCCGATGGCATTCGAGACACCAACCCATCGAGTGGGATTCCGCCTGATAGACCACCGGCATTTGATCGACATTCCCGTGACAACTGACGCAGCTGATGCCGCGATTCACGTGAATGGCATGGTTAAAATAGACGTAATCGGGAGCTTTATGAATGCGGACCCATTGGACAGGCAACCCGGTTTCCCAACTGGTCCGGATGGCGGAGAGCTTGGGGTTGTTGGCCTGCACTTGGGTGTGGCAGGACATGCAGGTTTGGGTGGGGGGAACATTGGAGTGTCCCGCCACTTCGACTTGTGAGTGGCAATATCGACAATCCATCCCCAGCTGGGTCACGTGAATCTCGTGGCTGAACGGCACGGGCTGAATCGGCTCATACCCGACCCGGGTATATTTCGGGGTAAAATAGTAAGTAATGCCGGCCACAACGGCCGTCGCCAAAAATCCGCCGCACACCACCGCTTTTAGCGGCAGAAGATTGGTCCAGCGCGGGAAAAAGTTAGCCATGCAGTCGGGAGAAAGGGTTGTCGGTCAGGGTGTCACTCAAGCTTCGAATCCGGCAGGCCGGGGTTGAGCGTAGCGTTGCTAGGGTCTCTCGAGAAGAAGGTCAAGGCTGGTTTACCGCAAATTTTTGCGAAATCACCGTTAATGTTCTCCATGGAAACCCAGGCGCGCAAGGCGCTCGGGCTATAAGTTTTGCTAATACCTCACATAAAAGCGACGCCGAGACGAATCAAGCGAGGATTCTTTTTTTTTATCCGCACGCCTCCATGCGTTGCAAGACAGGGGAGGAAGGCCCAGAGAGCCATGGCCGGTCCATCCACCGTCGATTGCTTTTGAGCAGGCGTCTCCTCGGCAATTCCGAGGGGCAGGAAATTGGGCAAACTGCCCGCGCGTCTTGTTTGCGCAAGACGGAAATGCGCTCCCTTCCGCCTTTCCTGCCAAACAGCAATCGTGGTAATGAAAGCCATGCATGGTTACCGCCTCATTTGGTCACTGATTCCCCTGCTGCTGGCCGGATGTGCGGGGACGCCTGATTACATTTATCAATACCGGGCAGGGAAAACCGCGACCCTGCAGCACGGCTACGCGGCACCTCCCCCTGGCGCTCCGGAGGTGGTCCAAACCATGATCGCAGCTGGCAACCGGATTGTGGGCCTGCCCTACCGCCGAGGTGGCGGGCATGGGCAGACCTTGGCGGTTAACGCATACGACTGCTCGGGAGCCGTCTCTTATTTACTGATTTCAGCCGGGCTGCTGGAGGCGAGCATGCCTTCCAAAGCCTTTCGCCGGTATGGAAATCCCGGACCTGGTAAATGGATCAGCATTTATGCGGCGGACGGCCATGTCTTCGCCGTGGTCGCGGGGCTCCGCTTTGACACGGGGTGGGCGCCCGGCCCAGACGGTCCGAAATGGACGACACGCCGTCGACCAGCCCGGGAATATGTCATTCGCCATCCTCCGGGCTGGTGATCCGGCGTTGCGCCGAGGCGCGGGTGCTGTGTCATCTCCCCTACGGAAGGATACCCTTCCCGGGACTTGCCAGGGATGGAACTCCGACTAGTATGAGATTTCATGCGCTTCCTCCTCACCCTTGTCGGTCTTATCGCCACCACTGCTATGCTCTCTGCTTCGAACCTCTACGACTTCGAGATTCAAACCATCAACGGCCAGCCCCTGAATATGCAAGCTTATCAGGGGAAAGTGGTCCTAGTCGTCAACGTCGCTTCAAAATGCGGGCACACCAAGCAATACGCCGGGTTGCAAGCGCTCTACGACGAATTTAAAGATCGCGGTCTAGTGATCCTCGGCGTGCCCTCGAACGATTTTGGCAAGCAGGAACCGGGTTCAGACGCGGAGATTCTGGCATTTTGCACCGACAAATTTAGCGTCAACTTTCCGCTTACCACGAAAGTTCCCGTGAAAGGGGAAGAAGCCCACCCCCTTTACCAGTGGCTCGGTGGAGCAAAAGGGGAGCCAAAATGGAATTTCCACAAGTATTTAATCGGCAAAGATGGAGCCATCATTGAGGCTTACCCCAGTAAAGTGCAGCCTGATTCCGCCGATCTTCGTGCTGCTGTCGAACAGGCCTTGAAATAGACTCAAATCACGCTCACCTTTCCAGGACCTGAGCGAAGCCGGCCGCGACCGTCGCGTCCGGCTTTTGCTTTTCCCATCATGCGCGAAGACGACTTTCAATATGCCATCGAAAACACCCGGGTGCTTCTGGTACCTGAACAGCGCATCGCCACTTTCGGCACCACGCAATTCGAGTTTTTTCTGATCACAGAATTGATGGACCAGGTGGATGTGGTGCGGGTTCGTAACGGCACCATGCACGCCGAACGCCCTCAAATTCTCACCCTGGATCATCTCCGACAACTTGCCATGGAGGGGTTTGGTGAAAAGGCAGAGGGTTATATGGAATGGCTTCGTGAGGCGTCACCCGATTTGGCCCTCCTGAAATATGGGTTTCAACTTCGTAAAACCAATCTGTCCGAGGAAACCGTGCACGACAATTTGGCGGCCGTCACCGGTCGAGTCCTGGAGCAGGTGCGGACCTCCCCGAGCGGCACCGGAGCCGTGTTGCAAGGGATCGACGAAGGCTGGGAGGTCAGCCTACTCCGCTTGACCGCCGATTTGATTCAGCGTTCCGTCCAAAATAACCTCGGAGATTGGCGAAAAGGCGGCTTGCTTTGACTCGATCGGTTGATGCTCCGCATCCGAGCTTGCGGCCCCGCCTGAACCAGGTGAGTCAACCAGGTAAAAATTGATGATGCGATCATTTCGTTTGGCGCTCCTCCTCCTGCTCCTGATTGGCCTTGGATGTGGCGGGTGGTGGTGGTGGCAGCAGAGAGAGGCTCGCAAGGCGGAGCAGGCTCTCGCAATGGCTTCCTCCCAATCCCCGACGCCGGAGCCGCAAAAAATTGATCCCGCCCGCACGACGCTCGATGCGATCTGGGAACAATACCGAAGCGGCGACATCGGGGAAGCCCGCTCGGAACTGTTGGTTTTTTCGCAGACCTACTCGCAGCATCCTCTCATTTGGGAGGCCCAAGACCTGCTCGGCACCATTCATCACCAGCTCCTATTTGGTTCCGAACCTTTCGAGGGTAAGACCGTCTATTCGGTCGTCTCGGGAGATACCCTCTCTCGAATTAGTGCCCGAGAAGAAACCACCGTTGATTTTCTTTTTCTCGCCAACGGGCTTGATAGTCCCTTGATCCGGATCGGACAGCGGCTTCAAGTGATCCCTGCCACTTTCACCCTGCGGGTCGATGTTCCGAACCGCTGCGTTTTCCTCGAACGCGACGGGGTTTTTTACCGATACCATCCATTCCTGGACCCGCCTCCAGCCACCA
>CAZSPO010000132.1:0-9149 GCA_964608775.1 uncultured Chthoniobacterales bacterium
CGCTTGGTCGGGTGGGCCTTCCCGAAGATGTGGCGAAGGCAACGTGTTATTTGCTAAGTGATGCCGCTGGATTTGTGACAGGAACCTGCCACACCGTCGACGGCGGGATGGCGATGCGAGGGTAATGGGGAAGGGCGCGCGCAACCTGTGGGGCATCCAGAATGTGAGGTCTGAGCCTCGAAGGAGGGCATTTTACCAAAACGCCAGGGCCGCGCTTAGCACGGCCCTGGCGGGCGGGATTCGAAGAATGGCGAAGGCTGGCGATTAGCGAAGGAACGCTTCGTGCAAACCGCCATCCACCGGGATAATTTGCCCCGTCGTTTTACTTAGACGCGGGGAAACCAGGAGGAAGTAAGCCTCGGCTTGGTCGGCGGGGACGATCGGGGATTTGGTAAGCGTCCGGTTCGCATAGAACTGCGCGAGTTTATCCACAAGCGACTCGGTGGCTTCGTCTTCGCTGTAAGGGATTTCATATTTCGCGAGTGACCCAATCACCCGGTCGCGCGGGAACATGGAGGAACCTTTGACGACCGTGGCGGGAGCCACGCCGTTTACCCGGACGAGCGGGGCCAGTTCGATCGCCAGTTCGCGAACCAGATGGTTGGCGGCCGCTTTGGAAGTGTCGTAAGCGACACTTCCTTTTTTTGCGACCACCGCGTTGGCGGAGGTGGTGAGAACTAGCGTGCCGGGCAAGCCCTGTTCTTTCCAAGTTTTCGCCGCTTCATCGGCGACGAGGTAAGAGCCGGTGACATTGACTTTAAAGATGAAATCCCATTTTTCATCGGGGATATGGCCGGTGGTGTCGGAGGGCCAAAAGACCCCGGCGGTCACCACGATGGAGTCAAACCCGCCGTAAGCTAGGGCGACTTGGTCGAGCATGGCGCGGATGGAATGGCGGTCGGTGATATTGGCCGCCAGTCCGATGGCCGGACCGCAATTGGAAATCCCACTGCCAGCCACGCCGATCCCCACGCCATATTGGCTCGTGAGCAGATTGGCCGTGGCCTCAGCGGCTTCAGCATTGAGGTCGACGGCGACAATGTGGGCACCGGCTTTGATTAGACGTTGGGCCGTCTCTTTCCCAATGCCCGATCCGGCTCCCACCACCACCACGACCTGCCGGGCCAGTTCGTTCTCGGGCGGCATCCGGCGCAGTTTCGCTTCTTCAAGCGCCCAATATTCAATATCAAAGGCTTCTTGCTGCGGCAGGGCCACATATTCGTCGATGGTCTCGGCTCCGCGCATGACTTCGACTGCGCAATTGTAGAACTCGGCGGTCACCCGGGATTCACTCTTGTCTTTGCCCCAAGCGATCATGCCGAGGCCTGGGATCAGAATGACGGTTGGGTTTGGATCCCGCATAGCTGGGGAATCCGGTTTTTTGCAGGCCTCGTAATAGGCGGCATAATCGCGGCGATATTGGGCGAGGCCGTCTGTCAATTTGGCTTTCAGGCCCGCGAGATTGTCGGTTTGCGGGTTCCAATCCACATAGAGTGGCTTGATTTTTGTTCGCAGGAAGTGGTCGGGACAGGAGGTGCCGAGGGCTGCGAGTCGGGGGGCGTCGTGGGCATTGACGAAGCGCAGGATTTTTTCGTCATCTTGAATCGTGCCAATGAAACGGCGCTGTTGGGACACCTGACCGCGGAGCCAGGGGAGAATGGCGGCCAAGGTCGCGCGGCGGGGGCCTTCTTCCAAGGTCTGATACTTCTGACCGCCGAAGACCGTGGCGTCGCCACCTTTGGCGGCATATTTATCTTCAATATAACGGGCGGCCCGTTCGATCATGGAAACCGTGAGCGTGTAACAAGTTTTTTCATCGTCATCCCACGAAATAAAGCCGTGGCCCCCCATCATGATCGCCTTCACACCGGGGTGTTGTTTCTCGATTTCCTGCATGGCGAGACCGAGCTCCAGGCCGGGACGCATCCAGGGGACGTAAGCCATTTCATCCCCGAAGATTTCCTTCGTGATCGCTTCGCAACGCCGGGAGGCGGCGATGGAAATAATGGCGTTGGGATGCATGTGATCGACAATTTTTCCCGTCAGATAACTGTGGAGCGGGGTATCAATCGAGGAAGCGCGCGGGTTCAGATTGAAGGTGCAATGCTGATACATTGCGACCATGGCATCTTCACCGGGGTTTTTGAGGCCTTTGTCAGGACGGGCATGGTAGACCGCCTGGAGGTCGATGAGGCGTTGTTGATAGAGCGAAGAGAAATTCTCTCGCTTGCTCGTGCGCAGATCGCCGCCCGAACCTTTCACCCAGAGGACCTCCACCGGTTGGCCCGTGAGGGGGTCGGTTTCCATGAGCTTGGAAGAGGTGTTGCCACCTCCTGTATTCGTGATGCGTTGGTCGCTGCCGAGGATGTTGGAACGATAGACGAGACGCTCGACGGGATTGAGTGAAGCCGCTTTGGCATCATCCCAGAGGTAATTAACGTGTTGATATTCGGATGGGGTCATAGGGTAGTGGGGAGTTGTTGGTAACGGACCAGGGCCGCCTCCCAATCGGCACTGGGTTGGGGTTCAAAAGTGGCGAGGGAAAAAGATTCGCGGACCACGGCGCGCAGTTCGGCAAGATTCGCCAACTGGCCAGCTGCGATGGCTTGGATGAGCAGGTTGCCAATGGCGGTCGCTTCCACGGGACCGGCGACCACCCGCCGACCGGTGGCATTGGCGGCAAATTGGTTCAGCAACTGACTTTGGCTCCCGCCCCCCACGATGTGAAGGGTGCTAACCGTGCGTCCCGCCAGCGAGGCCAGGGTGTCGAGGGTCGTCCGATAGCTGAGGGCCAGGCTTTCCAAAATGCAGCGGGTAAACTGCCCCGGCGTTTCCGGTGCGGGCTGACCTGTGGCATGGCAGTAAGCCGTGATTTTTTCGGGCATGCCGCCTGCCTCAAGAAACGGCGGATGATCGGGGTGAATCAAGGAGCGCAGGGCCGGGGCATCACTCGCCGCCGTGTTGAGGGGGGCGTATTCATACTGCGCTCCAGCGGTGGCCCAGGCCCGGCGGCATTCCTGCAAGATCCAAAGGCCGGTGATGTTTTTTAACAGCCGGACGGAATGGCCGAAGCCGATCTCATTGGTCACATTCGCCGCAAAAGCCTCGGGGGTCAGAAGCGGCTCGGGCAATTCGAGCCCAATCAACGACCATGTGCCGGAGCTGAGATAGGCCCAGTCCTTTCCCTCGGCGGGAACGGCCGCGACGGCGGCCCCGGTGTCGTGTGAGCAGGTGGCGACCACCTCGAGCTCCCCGCCAAGTCGGGTGTGCATCGCCGGGGTGAAACGCCCCAACACCGTGCCGCTCGGGACAATGCGAGGGAGAAGCCGGGTCGGCAGGTCAATGATGTCGGCCAGCTTTTCTGACCAGGCGCGGTGATGCGGATGGTAGAGTTGGGTGGTGCTGGCGATGCTCGGTTCCACCGCGTGAACCCCGCAGAGTTGGGCGTGGAACCAATCGGCGATGAAGAGAAACCCGCTGGCTTGCGCGACCAACCCAGGGTGCTGACGGAGGTCGGCGGCCAATTGGTAGAGGGTATTAAACGGCATAAATTGAATGCCGGTTTCGCCATAGATCACCTCGTCACCCGGGTCCTGGCGCAGGGATTGGTAAGGCGCTTGCACGCGGGGATCCCGGTATTGATGGGGCGGAGCCAACATGGCCTGGCCGAGACCGCTCCAAACGTAATCCACCCCCCAGGCGTCGACGCTGACACTGGCGGCTTCCGGCGTTTCCTTGATCGCTGTGTGAAGCCCCTCGAGAATGGCGTCGTGGAGGGAGAGGAGATTCCAACGAAAAGCGCCATCAAACAATACCGGTGTATTGGCAAAGCGAGCGGTCTCTTGCAGGGAGAGGCGAAGGCCATCCAGAGAGCCTCTCATGACGCGACCGCTTTCGGCACCCAGATCGACAGCTAGAGCATGGTAGGACATAAGGAGAGGGGATATGAGGGAGGGGATATGAGGGAGGGGGGATGACTAGCAGCTATCCGCTTGCGCAAGGGGAGGGATCCGAGAGGGTGGGGTATCCGAGAGAAGGTAATCAAACTCCGAGACCGAACAGAGACGAGCCCCGGTCTGGTCCTCTCGAAATTTGGAAGTATCCACGCAAAGCACAGAACGCTCCGCCTGTTGCATCGCGAGGTGTTGGACTCGGACAATCGCATCTGCGGAATTAAAGACCCCGCTCCCATTGACCGCTTGAGCACCCAGGAAAGCGAGGTCGAAGGAAAGCCGTTGCAGCGTCGCTTCCGTGATGGGGCCGAGGCAGCAGCCCTGGCGTTTGAGATAACGTCCGCCGATCAACAAGGTTTCAAAGGAGGGGAATTCCCCTAGGAGATCGGCGATTTGCAGATTGTTGGTGTAAATTTGGAATTTACCATGAGCGCGTTCGGTAAGCGCCTTGGCGAGGTAGTGCAGCGTCGTGCCGCCATCGAGGTAGAGGGCCATGCCGGGTTCGATCAGGCGGAGGGCTTGTGCGGCAATGGCGAGTTTGGCTTCGCGCGCCCGCTCTTGCCGTTGATGGAAGGAATCGAAGTCGGCGTCGTAATCAATGAGGGCTCCGCCATAAGTGCGGCGGACCTGATGGGCTTTGGCCAACACCGCCAGGTCGCGACGAACTGTCGATTCGGAAATGGCGAGCCGCGCGCAGATTTCGCCGACGGGAAGATAGGCATGCTCTCGCAAGAGGTCGGCAAGCCGCTGGCGACGGGCGCGGACCACTTCGTAAGCGACTTTCATGGAGGAGAGTGAGATGCTTTTTATGATCGGAGTCAATCATAAAGATTTTGTGCTCGGGTGGGCGGGGCATGGATCAGAGCTAAACTCGAGCGGTCCGAGCACTGATACGGCTTTCGAAATCAAGAAGGTGATCAAAAGGGTTTTACGCCAGAGGATTTTTTGGGAATCAAGAATTTTTCGAGGTTTCGCGCATCGGTTTTGCCATTTCGGTTCGGGAGATTTCCCCGGCCTCAAGATGGTGGCCGATGGGTGTTTGCCCTTCCACCATCGATTTTGAAGGTTCGACCACCGGACGTTTGGGTGGTCCTGTTGCCTCGATCCGGAGGCGGGGGAGGCATTCGGGGAATTCAGTTTGCACGTAAGTCAGCATCGATTCCCGGATGTCGCAGCGAAGATCCCACGCTTTGGGAGAATCGACTGCGCTCACGAGGACTCGGATTTCCACGGTTTGATCGGCGCAATCGGTGACCTGCAGGCAATAGACCTTGCGATCCCAGAGCGGGTGGGCCTCGACCTGCGCCTGCACCGCTTCCCGCACTGGCTGAATGGGGAGCCGGTAATCGGCTTTCATAAAGACCGTGCCGATAATGGAGGCCGAGGTGCGGGTCCAATTTTGGAAGGGGTGCTCAATGAAATAGCTGATCGGAAGGACGAGGCGGCGCCAATCCCAGATCTTGACCACCACATAGGTCAGGGTGATGTCTTCGATCCACCCCCATTCGTTTTCCACGATCACGACATCATCGATTCGGATCGGCTGGGTGAAAGCGATCTGGATCCCGGCGAAAAGATTGCCGAGGGCACGTTGCAGGGCGAACCCGAGGATGATCCCGGCAACCCCGGCAGAGGCGAGAATCGCCTGGCCAAACTGGCGGATGGCTGGGAAGAGCAGGATGATGGCGGAGAGGGTGAAAAAGCCGAGCACCACGAAGCTGATTCGCTGAATGACTTTGACCTGGGTGAAGATCTTGCGTGCATCGAGGTTGTCGCTCGCATCGAGGTCGTATTTTCTCAGAATAAATTGTGGAAAGCTCTGGATCATCTGGGAAAGCACCCACGCCATTGCTAGAATGATCAGTATCCCACCCATCTGCGCCGGCCAGGCAAAGCGGGCGTCTGTTTCAAACATCCAACGCATGGCGAGCAGTACAGCGGCCACGGGCACACAAAACCGCGCACTGCGAAGAATCAAAGGAGCCAACAACGGACGGTCCATTGCCGTTTGTCCTTCGCCAGGTTGCCACTGCCGCAAAACCTTTTCCCAATGCCGGATGAGCTTGGATACGAACCAGGAGACGGAAGCAATCGCACTCACGATCAATATGGCCCGGACCGCCGGAATGATGATGGAGTCCTCGGTATTGGCGACCGCCATCCCCAGCATCGGGGAAAGGGCGATGAGTCCGGCGTAAACCCAGAGCAGCATCAATACGGGGCGCAATCCACAATTGAGGATGACAGCGGTGAGACCTCGCTGGCATCGGTCCCGACGGATGCGGTGCATGACCAATTTGCGCAGGGTCCACGAGAGAAAGGCGGAGATGGGAAGTAACAATCCAAAACCGATGGCCGCCAGGGTGAGTTCGCCGCCGGGGATTGTCGTGGTGTCGATCCCGACCCCTGTGAGAACCCGATCGACAAGAAAGAGCACGCAGGCTCCGATCCATTGAATGGAGCGTTCCACTAGGCTGACGGGATCGACTGCGGGCGGAGGATTGATTTGTGCGAGGAAGGAATGAATTAGTGTCATGATGCCGTGGAGGAGCGATGGTGAATTTTGCCCAACAATCACCGAGCTCCTTTTCCAAGCAGAATCCACGCCGACCAGAAACCGCTAAGAACTAGAGACAAGACGAATACGAGCGCTTGTATCAAACACGGGAGCAACCCCCAACGGGAGATAAAAAGCGTCCCGATCGTCTGAAATGCATGGGCCGCGAAAAGGCTGCGACCCTTCTGGACCGTATCACACGTCATCCGCTTCGATCGGCTAAAAGCGGTCTCGGGTCAAGCATCGCACGAACGATCGCCCCCCTCTGATTGATTCGGGCTGGCTGGGTGACGCGGCAGAAAACAGGCCGTGCGTTAACCGCCCTTGTGATTCTAACCCAAGACCGAGCGACCGACGGATAACTTTTCCACCGCTGCCCAGTCATAGGCCACCCCGTAACCAGGGCCTTCCGGTGGATAAACGAAACCAGCCTCATCGATAGCACGGAGACCATCGCGGTAATCGCACGCATAAATGGCGTTGGTGGTTTGCGGACAATCGACGGTAGGATGAGTCCAGGGAATTTCGTAATAATTCGAATTTTGCAAGGCAGCCATCACATGACGCTGAGCTGGCCCCATGCCGTGGATCTCGACATCCGCCCCGAGCGCCTCGGCCGCTCCTGCCAATTGCATGGTTCCCGTCACTCCGTCATCGTGTAGTCTGCCCCGGATAAAATCAGTCGATCCTGAGAGAAGAAGATTGAGTTTTTCTGGGACCCCCGGCGTTCGTTCCCCAAGGAGAAACGGAGTGCGGAGCGTTTGTTTCAGTCGACGATTTGCCGCAATGGATGCGCCGCCGTCGAACAGATGATCCTCGATCCAATAGAAACCGGCGGCATCGCAGGCATGCCCGACTTTCAAAGCGTCAGCGTAGGACCGGTAAATGCAAAAAGAATCTAACATCAAATCCATCTTCCCTCCGACACGTTCCCCGAGCAGTTCCACCGCCCGGATGTGATCGGGCAGATGGTAATGCGTGAAGGGATGGATCTTGAATCCTTGATATCCCATTGCGAGACATTGCTCGGCGTGTTCGGCATAAGATTCCGGGCTCGAGAGACCGCTGCCATCCGAACAATCGCCGCCGTTCAGGGTGCTGGCGTATGCAGGGAGGGCGCGGGTGGCCCCACCCAGAAGCCGGTAAACGGGTTGGTCAAACAGTTTTCCGGCAATGTCCCAGAGCATGATATCAAGCCCCGCTAGGGCGGCACCCCGGAATGGGATCATCAGTTTGTGCCGGATTGCCTCCCGCTCGAGCACCGGTAACCCAAGCAGAACCGATCCCATTCGGCTCAAATCGGTCCGAAGCGGATACTCGCCCACCACCCCGGCATCCGTTTCGATCCGGGTCATAAAAAGACTCATGGGATAACGGTCGCCGGGGCGATAACAAATGATTCCGGCGTCAAGACCCAGACCGCAATCGGCAATGTCCCAGGCGATTTTGGTAACTTCCACACGGGTGATGAGAGGAGAGGGCATAAAAAAACAACTATCCATACGGTCGACTCAGAAGACAAACTTAGACACGGAATTTCCACGGTTTTCCAGAATGACCAATCGTCGGCAAAAAAGAGTCTCGTAAACATTTCCGGCCTTTTAGGACGTTGACGTCGCTTCCGAACCTGCTAAAGGCCTTCAAATGGACAAAATCCCCTTCGGTAATACACAAGAGAAAGTTAGCAAATTCGCCCTCGGCACCATGAATATGGCCAGTTCGGTCGCTGCCGATGTGTCGCGGCAGATCATGGATGCTTATTGGGAAGCGGGGGGCCGATTCATTGACACCGCCAATTGCTACACAGTTTGGGCCAAAGGCGGCACGGGGGGCGAATCGGAGGAACTCGTGGGCGATTGGCTCAAGGAAAGGGGCGACCGGGACGAGGCTTTCCTTGCCACCAAAGTGGCCCTTCCCTACCAGGATGTCCCAGCCGGACTTGCTCCCGATATTGTGCGGCAGGAATGCGACCGCAGTTTGAAGCGGATGAAGGTCGATTGTATCGACCTCTTTTTCGCGCATCGCGACGAGTTCGGTCAATCGATCGAAACCACGCTTGAGGTTTTCACTGAATTACAAAAAGCAGGGAAAATTCGTTACTTCGGCATTAGTAACTTTTGGGCATACCGGATGGCGGAATATCTTCGGGTCGCAGAATATCAGCAAATGATTCCGGTCTCCGTCATTCAAAACCGTTATACTTATGCCCGGCGGAACGCGGCGGCGGAAGATCGGGAAGTCCCTCATTTGAGCCGCGAGGTGCAGGTGCTCTGCGCCAATAAAAATATTCCCGCCATGGCCTTCTCTCCTTTGGCCAAGGGGGCGTATGCCAATCCCGACCGGAAATTTGCCCCGATGTATCTGGGGGAAGACACCGATCTGCGCGTGGCGAAACTTCGGGAAATGGCCGCGAAACACGGGGTGACGGCTAATCAGCTGGTGCTGCGCTGGATGGCGGAGAAAAAGGATTGCCGGGTAATTCCCCTCTTTTCGGCTTCGTCAGTTGCGCAAATTCAGGACAACCTCGGTGCGGTCTCCCTCGATTTCACGGACGAGATGTTCGAAGAATTGAACAGCGCCGGAGTGAAAGCTAAGTAACCCCCCCGTTTCATAAAAGCAGGAAGGGGTTGCGCCGCAGA